>NZ_SPKP01000015.1:0-46097 GCF_023127835.1 Pseudomonas sp. B329
GTTACTTTCGCGCTTTTCGAAAGTGACCCGCTGTAAAAGCGGAACCAATAGCGGCCGTTACCTAAATAACGGATATGTACTCGGTCTAATCCAACATCCTGGTCGGCCCTGAGGCCGCCATCGGGAGCAAGCCCCCTCCCACATTTTGAACGGTGTGAAACTCTGAGACTCAGAGGGGCTTGACCCGCTCCGAAGGTCTGCGCACCCCAGCCACAATCTTGTCCACCGCCTTGGTCGCCGCCACCATCCCGAAGGTAGCCGTGACCATCATCACCGCGCCAAACCCGCCCGCGCAGTCCAACTTTACGCCGTCGCCAACAAAACTCTTCTGCAAACAGATGCTGCCGTCCGGCTTCGGATAGCGCAGTTGCTCGGTGGAAAACACGCACGGCACGCTGTAATGACGGGTGACGGTGCGCGAGAAACCGTAGTCGCGGCGCAGGGTGGAGCGAACCTTCGAGGCCAGCGGGTCATTGAAGGTGCGGTTCAGGTCGCACACCTGGATCAGCGTCGGGTCAATCTGCCCGCCAGCGCCGCCGGTGGTGATGATCTGGATCTTGCGGCGCTTGCACCAGGCAATCAGCGCCGCCTTGGCGTTGACGGCGTCGATGCAGTCGATCACGCAGTCGATGTTCGGGGTGATGTACTCCGCCATGGTGTCGCGGGTAACGAAGTCCGCGACGGCATGCACCGTGCACGCCGGGTTGATGCCGCGAAGGCGCTCGGCCATCACTTCGACCTTGGGCTTGCCCACGGTGCTGTCCAGGGCGTGCAACTGGCGGTTGCTGTTACTCACGCAGACATCGTCCAGGTCAAACAGCGAAATCTCGCCCACCCCGCAACGGGCGATCGCTTCCGCCGCCCAGGAGCCCACGCCGCCGACGCCGACAATCGCCACATGGGCCGCTTTCAAGCGTTCCAGCCCTTCGATGCCGTACAAGCGGGCGACGCCTGCAAACCGCGGATCTTCTGTACTCATGATCATTACCCCAAAAACCGGCGCGCATTATGGACTACAGCGCGACAAGTTCGAAGCTTCCAGCTACAAGTAAAGAACTTAGGTGGACTTTCGCAGACTAACGTCCGGCTTTTCTCTGTCTGCTATACGCTCAGGGAAAGGCCGGTGTAGGATGCGCGCCGTTCGGCGTAGGCCGACACCTCTTTTCGTTCCGCACCTTTTGGAACCCGACATAACCATGGCATCGCGTAAATTTGGACTCAACCTGGTGATCGTGCTGGCCATCGCCGCGCTGTTCACCGGTTTCTGGGCGCTGATCAACCGCCCAGTCACCGCTCCCAACTGGCCTGAACAGATCTCCGGGTTTTCCTACTCGCCGTTCCAGCAAGGCCAGTACCCGCAGAAGAATCAGTTTCCGACTGAAGAGCAGATGCGTCAGGACCTTGCGATCATGAGCAAGCTGACGGACAACATCCGTACCTACTCGGTCGATGGCTCCCTGGGCGAAATCCCCAAGCTGGCCGAAGAGTTCGGCCTGCGCGTGACCCTGGGGATCTGGATCAGCCCGGACCTTGAACGCAACGAGCGTGAAATCCAGCGTGCCATCGAGATCGCCAATAACTCGCGCAGTGTCGTGCGCGTGGTGGTCGGCAACGAAGCCTTGTTCCGTGACGAAATCACCCCTGAAGCGCTGATTGTGTTGCTGGACCGCGTGCGCGCTGCCGTGAAAGTGCCGGTGACCACTTCCGAGCAATGGCACATCTGGGAAAAGAACCCGCAACTGGCCAAGCACGTCGACCTGATCGCCGCGCACATCCTGCCGTTCTGGGAGTATATCCCGATGGACAAGGCCGGCCAGTACGTACTCGACCGTGCCAAGGATCTGAAGAAAGCCTTCCCGAAAAAGCCGCTGCTGCTGTCGGAAGTTGGCTGGCCGAGTAACGGCCGTATGCGCGGTGGTAATGAATCGTCGCCGGCTGACCAGGCCATTTACCTGCGCACGCTGGTAAACAAGCTTAACCGCCAGGGTTACAACTACTTCGTGATCGAGGCCTTCGATCAGCCGTGGAAAGTCAGTGACGAAGGCTCGGCAGGTGCTTACTGGGGCGTGTTCAACGCCGCGCGCCAGCAGAAATTCAATTTTGAAGGCCCGGTCGTTGCTATCCCGCAATGGCGGGTGCTGGCCATCGGCTCGGTGGTGCTTGCACTGCTGTCCCTGACCCTGTTGATGATCGACGGCTCGGCGCTGCGCCAGCGGGGCCGGACCTTCCTGACCTTTATTGCGTTTCTGTGCGGGTCGGTACTGGTATGGATCGGCTACGACTACAGCCAGCAATACAGCACCTGGTTCAGCCTGATAGTCGGCGTGTTGCTGGCCCTCGGTGCTCTCGGCGTATTTATCGTGTTGCTGACCGAAGCCCACGAACTGGCGGAAGCGGTATGGACCCACAAGCGCCGGCGTGAATTCCTGCCGGTAGAAGGCGATTCGGACTACCGTCCGAAAGTGTCGATCCACGTGCCGTGCTACAACGAGCCTCCGGAGATGGTCAAACAGACCCTCAACGCCCTGGCTGCCCTCGACTATCCGGACTACGAAGTCCTGATCATCGACAACAACACCAAGGACCCGGCGGTATGGGAACCGGTGCGCGACTACTGCGAAACCCTGGGCCCGCGCTTCAAGTTTTTCCACGTCGCACCCCTGGCTGGTTTCAAGGGGGGCGCGTTGAATTATCTGATCCCGCACACCGCCAAGGATGCCGAAGTGATCGCGGTGATCGACTCGGACTACTGCGTGTCACCCAACTGGCTCAAGCACATGGTGCCGCACTTCGCCGATCCGAAAATCGCCGTGGTGCAGTCGCCCCAGGATTACCGCGACCAGAACGAAAGCACCTTCAAGAAGCTCTGCTACGCCGAATACAAAGGCTTCTTCCATATCGGCATGGTTACCCGCAACGACCGTGACGCGATCATCCAGCACGGCACCATGACCATGACCCGTCGCTCGGTGCTTGAGGAACTGGGCTGGGCCGACTGGTGCATCTGTGAAGACGCCGAACTGGGCCTGCGCGTGTTCGAGAAAGGCTTGTCGGCAGCGTACTACCACGACAGCTACGGCAAGGGCCTGATGCCGGATACCTTTATCGACTTCAAGAAACAGCGTTTCCGCTGGGCCTACGGCGCGATCCAGATTATCAAGCGTCACACCGCCAGCCTGATACGTGGCAAAGACACCGAATTGACTCGCGGCCAGCGCTACCACTTCCTCGCGGGCTGGTTGCCGTGGGTAGCGGATGGCATGAACATCTTCTTTACCGTCGGCGCGCTGTTGTGGTCGGCGGCGATGATCATCGTGCCGACACGGGTCGACCCGCCGTTGCTGATTTTCGCAATCCCGCCGTTGGCGTTGTTCGTGTTCAAGGTCGGCAAGATCATCTTCCTCTACCGTCGTGCCGTAGGGGTGAACTTGAAAGATGCGTTCTGCGCGGCCCTGGCCGGGTTGGCGTTGTCCCATACCATCGCCAAGGCGGTGTTGTATGGCTTCTTCACCACCAGCATTCCGTTCTTTCGCACGCCGAAAAACGCGGACAACCATGGCTTCTGGGTAGCGATCTCTGAAGCCCGCGAAGAAATGTTCATCATGCTGCTGCTGTGGGGCGCCGCGCTGGGGATCTACCTGGTGCAGGGCCTGCCAAGCAATGACATTCGCTTCTGGGTCGTGATGTTGCTGGTGCAGTCGCTGCCCTACGTGGCTGCGCTGATCATGGCGTTCTTGTCGTCGCTGCCGAAACCGGCGCCGAAGGCTGAGCCCGCCACGGCTGTGTAAAAACTTGCGCAATGCACTAAACGGCGGCCTCTGGCCGCCGTTTTGCTATAAGATAACGGCCCTTTTGTGAGACTTGGCCTGGCCCAATTCTATGTGGGGGCTGGCTTGCCTGCGATGCAGACGCCGCTGTCTGACAGGCACACCGCAGTGATGCTATCGCAGGCAAGCCAGCTCCCACATTGGAATTGCGTCGCTCCAGGCTCGATATTTCCACATTCGTCCTGCGCCCATCACACGCTTTCCGGAGTTTCCCCATGACGGCCCATGCCGACCTTTCGCCGACCCTTCAACTGGCCATCGACCTGATCCGTCGCCCCTCGGTCACGCCGATCGATGCCGATTGCCAGAAGCTGATGATGCAGCGCCTGGGCGACGCCGGTTTTGCGCTTGAACCGATGCGTATCGAAGACGTAGACAATTTCTGGGCCACCCACGGCAAGCACGAAGGCCCGGTGCTGTGCTTCGCCGGCCATACCGACGTGGTGCCGACCGGCCCGGTGCAGGCCTGGCAGAACGACCCATTCGACGCCTTTATCGATGAAAACGGCATGCTTTGCGGCCGTGGCGCGGCAGACATGAAAGGCAGCCTGGCGGCGATGCTGGTGGCGGCGGAACGCTTTGTCACCGACTACCCGGACCACAAGGGCTCGGTCGCCTTCCTGATCACCAGCGACGAAGAAGGCCCGGCGCATCACGGCACCAAGGCCGTAATCGAACGCCTGGCTGCACGCAAGGAACGCCTGGACTGGTGCATCGTCGGCGAACCGTCGAGCACCACCCTGGTGGGCGATGTGGTCAAGAACGGCCGTCGTGGCTCCCTCGGTGCCACCTTGACCGTACGCGGCGTACAGGGCCACGTGGCTTACCCGCACCTGGCGAAGAACCCGATCCACCTGGCTGCAGCGGCTCTGGCCGAGTTGGCTGCCGAGCATTGGGATGACGGCAACGCCTTCTTCCCGCCGACCAGCTTCCAGATTTCCAACCTCAATTCCGGCACCGGCGCCACCAACGTGATCCCCGGCGACCTGACGGCGGTGTTCAACTTCCGCTTCTCGACCGAATCCACCGTCGAGGGCCTGCAACAGCGGGTCGCGGCCATCCTGGATAAACATGGCCTGGACTGGCATGTGGATTGGGCGCTGTCGGGCCTGCCGTTCCTCACCGAGCCGGGTGCGCTGCTGGATGCAGTATCTGCCAGTATCAAGGCGATCACCGGGCGTGAGACCAAGGCGTCCACCAGCGGCGGTACTTCCGATGGGCGCTTTATCGCCACGCTGGGCACCCAGGTGGTCGAGCTGGGCCCGGTCAACGCGACCATCCACCAGGTCAACGAACGCATCCTGGCCAGCGACCTCGATGTGCTGACCGAAATCTATTACCAGACCCTGATCAAGTTGCTCGCCTGATGCTTGCCTGCCCCATTTGCAGCGCACCGCTCAACGCGGTGGACAATGGCGTGGCGTGCCCGGTCGGGCACCGTTTCGACCGTGCGCGCCAGGGCTACCTGAACCTGTTGCCGGTGCAGCACAAGAACAGCCGCGACCCGGGCGACAACCTGGCCATGGTCGAGGCACGCCGTGACTTCCTCAACGCCGGGCACTACGCCCCGGTGGCCAAGCGCCTGGCCGCACTGGCCGCCGAGCGCGCACCGCAGCGCTGGGTCGACATCGGCTGTGGCGAGGGTTACTACACCGCGCAAATCGCCGAGGCGCTGCCCGACGCCGATGGCTATGCCCTGGATATATCCAAGGAAGCGGTCAAGCGCGCGTGCAAACGCAACCCGGCGCTGACCTGGTTGATCGCCAGCATGGCCCGAGTACCCTTGGCCGATGCCAGCTGCCAGTTCCTCGCGAGCGTGTTCAGCCCGTTGGACTGGCAAGAAGCCAAGCGCCTCCTCAGCCCCGGCGGCGGCTTGATGAAGGTCGGCCCGACCAGCGGCCACTTGATGGAACTGCGCGAGCGCCTGTACGACGAAGTGCGCGAGTACACCGATGATAAACACCTGGCCCTGGTGCCGGAGGGCATGAGCCTGGCGCACAGTGAAACCCTTGAGTTCTCCCTGAGCCTGGCCGAGCCTGCCGACCGCGCCAACCTGCTGGCCATGACGCCTCATGGCTGGCGGGCCAGTGCCGAGCGCCGCGCCGAAGTGATCGAGGCGGCCGAGCCGCTGCAGGTCACGGTGTCGATGCGCTACGATTATTTCGTGCTTCAATAGCTGACTTTACAAATATCCGCGAATGGATTTTCGAATCCCGCAACGAGGAACATCCATGCGCCAACCCGATATCGAGATTTACCTGAAAGACGCCGACGTCGATCACAAGGCCATCGCCGCCTGGCTGGGCGCCGCCCTGGGCTCTTGCTCCGACTGGGTCCAGAGAGGCCAGACCTACAAGTGCAAGGCCGGCAGCGTGCCAGTTACCTGGCTACCCAAGGCTGTAGGCAAATGGAACAGCCTGTACCTGGAAAGCGACCAGACCCCGTGGGACGACGACATCGCCTGCGCCCGCGCCGCGTTTGCCGCATTGAATGTTGAAGTGCGCTGCGCACCGGGGACGTGGGTTGAGGAAGAAGGCGAGGAAAGTGCCGATACCTGGATTCGCATCAGCGTAGACGGTGAAGAGCAGATCACCTGGAAGACCACCTGATCCTGATCTGTAAACCCAATCAAAAGTGTGGGAGGGGGCTTGCTCCCTCCCACATTGGTTCAGTGCTGAACTTACAAACCGACCACATCCTCTGCCTGCAAGCCCTTCTCCCCCGTGACCACGGCGTATTCCACCTGCTGGCCTTCGGCCAACGAGCGGTGGCCTTCACCGCGAATGGCGCGGTAGTGCACAAACACGTCCTTGCCGTCTTCACGCTGGATAAAGCCGTAGCCCTTTGCATCGTTGAACCACTTCACATTGCCGGTTTCGCGCGTTGCCATCTGTTCACTCCCACTGGTTTTTTATTGTTGAGTCGCACGTATTGAACTGCCGAGTATAAGACAGGCTCAAAAACCATCAACTCAAGTTTACATCGCTGCTTTTTTGCCGATTTTCGGTGAATACGGCACACTACCTGCCCGAGCATCTGCTCGGTTTTTTCCACTTGAAGCAGTTCGCCTATGACCCGCTCCCCGTTCCGCCGTCTGGTGTTTGGCACCTTGCGCCGACTGTTGTACCTCTGGGTTCGCTCGGAGACGATCAACCAGTCGTCCCTCACCCTTAACCTGGACCGCAGCCGGCCGGTTTTCTACGTCCTGCAATCACCCTCCCTCACCGAGTTGGCGGTGGTCGATGCCGAGTGCACCAAGGCCGGCTTGCCGCGCCCGGTGCTGCCAGTGTCGGTAGGCCCATTGATGGAGCCCGCGGCGTTCTTCTATCTCACGCCGGATCCGGATTGGCTCGGCCGCCAGGACAAGCGCGGTGCACCGCCCTCCCTGACACGCCTGGTCAATACCCTCACCGAGCACGCCGAAGAGAATGCACAAATCATTCCCGTCAGCGTGTTCTGGGGCCAGTCTCCTGCAAGCGAGTCCAGCCCGTGGAAACTGCTGTTTGCCGACAGTTGGGCGGTGACCGGGCGTCTGCGCCGATTGCTGAGCATCCTGATCCTGGGGCGCAAGACCCGCGTGCAATTCTCCGCGCCAATCAACCTGCGTGAATTGATCGAGCACAATAAAGGTCACGAACGCACCGTGCGCATGGCCCAGCGCATCCTGCGCGTGCACTTTCGTAACCTGAAGACGGCAGTGATCGGTCCCGACCTGTCTCACCGCCGTAACCTGGTGAAGGGGCTGGTGAATATGCCGCTGGTGCGCCAGGCCATTTTTGATGAAGCCGAACGAGAAAAAATCTCTGCGGAAAAAGCCAAGGCCCTGGCGCTGCGCTACGGCAACGAGATTGCCTCGGACTACACCTACACCGCGATCCGCTTTTTGGAAGTGGTGCTGAGCTGGTTCTGGAACAAGATCTACGACGGTATCAAGGTCAATAACATCGAAGGCGTGCAGAAGGTGGCCCAAGGCTACGAGGTGATCTATGTGCCTTGCCACCGCAGCCACATCGACTACCTGCTGCTGTCGTACCTGCTGTTCAAGAACGGCCTGACCCCGCCGCACATCGCGGCCGGTATCAACCTCAACATGCCAGTGATCGGCAGCCTGCTGCGCCGTGGCGGTGCGTTCTTCATGCGCCGCACCTTCAAGGGCAACCCGCTGTACACCTCGGTGTTCAATGAATACCTGCACACCCTGTTCACCAAGGGGTTCCCGGTGGAGTACTTCGTCGAAGGCGGCCGCTCGCGCACGGGGCGCATGCTGCAACCGAAAACCGGGATGCTGGCGATTACCCTGCGCAGCTTCCTGCGCTCCTCGCGTATGCCGATCGTGTTCGTGCCGGTGTATATCGGCTATGAACGCGTGCTCGAAGGCCGCACCTACCTCGGCGAATTGCGTGGCGCGAGCAAGAAGAAAGAGTCGATCTTCGATATTTTCAAAGTGGTCGGCGCCCTCAAGCAGCGCTTCGGCCAGGTCGCGGTCAACTTCGGTGAGCCGATCAAGCTGGCCGAATTTCTCGACGCCGAGCAACCGGACTGGCGCGCCCAGGAACTGGGCCCGAACTACAAGCCGGCGTGGCTCAACGAAACCACCAACCGCCTTGGCGAGCAGGTGGCGCGGCACTTGAACGAAGCCGCGGCGATCAACCCGGTGAACCTGGTGGCCCTGGCCCTGCTGTCGACCACACGCCTGGCCCTGGATGAACAAGCCATGGCGCGCCAGCTCGACCTGTACCTGGCGCTGCTGCGTCGCGTTCCCTACTCGCCCCACACGACCTTGCCGGAGGGCGATGGCCTGGCGCTGATCAAGCACGTCAAGGACATGAAGCTGCTGTCGGAACAAAGCGACGCCTTGGGCAAGATTGTCTACCTGGACGAACAGAACGCCGTCCTGATGACCTACTACCGCAACAACGTGCTGCATATCTTCGCCCTGCCGGCGTTGCTGGCGAGCTTCTTCCAGAGCAGCTCGCGGATGAGCCGCGAACAGATCCTGCGCTACACCCGTGCGCTCTACCCGTACCTGCAATCGGAGCTGTTTATCCGCTGGTCGCTGGAGGAGTTGGACACCGTGGTCGACCAGTGGCTGGACGCGTTTGTCGAACAAGGCCTGCTGCGCTTCGAAAACGCTGTGTACCTGCGCCCGGCGCCGAGTTCGCGACAATTTGTGCTGTTGACGCTGTTGTCCAAGAGCATCGCCCAGACCCTGCAACGGTTCTACATGGCGATATCGCTGCTGCTCAACAGCGGCCAGAACAGCATCAGCGCCGAAGAACTGGAAGACCTGTGCACGATCATGGCCCAGCGCCTATCAATCCTGCACGGTCTCAACGCCCCGGAATTCTTCGACAAGAGTCTTTTCCGACATTTTATTCAGACGTTGCTGGAGCAAGATGTGCTGCGTCGCGATGAAGCCGGCAAGCTGGGCTATCACGACCTGCTCGGCGAACTGGCTGAAGGCGCCGCCAAACGCGTGCTGCCGGCCGATATTCGCCTGTCGATCCGCCAGGTGGCCTTGCACCGCGTAGATGGCGCAGCCGAAGCGCTGGCGCAAGCAGAAGCGGTCACACCTGAACAAAGCCGTTAGATTGACTGAGGCGCCGGGCGGATTCCGGCGCCGTTGAAAAGGAGCTGCACCATGAAAAAGATCATTCTCCTGGGCCTGACCGCCCTGCTCGGAGCCTGCCAATCAATGACCCCAACCCCAAAAGCCAGCCTCGACGGCGAAGTGTTCTATCTGCAACGTATTGCCCTGCCGCCTGCTGCCACCTTGAGCGTCAGCCTGCAAGATGTGTCCCTCATGGACGCCCCGGCCGTGACCCTCGCCGAACAGAAAGGCCCGGTCAAAGGCCAGGTGCCTCTGCCGTTTCACCTGAGCTATGACCCGGCCCAGGTCAAGCCAGGCCATACTTACTCGGTCAGCGCTCGCATCGAACTGGAGGGCAAGTTACTGTTCATCACTACAGAGCGGCACGCCGTGCAACTCAATGGCCAGGATCCACAGCCGCTGCGCCTGCGGGTTGATGCGGTCGCACACTGATCAATTCACGTCATAAGGAAGCGCCCATGCTCCGCAAATCTCTTCGCCTCACCGCCCTGTGTGCCGGCTTGCTGTTCGGTGCCAACGCCATGGCCCTCGACCTTGGCAGCCTGTCCCAGGGCGACGCCAGCGGCGGCCTGAAGGATGCCTTGACCCAAGGTGCGCAGATTGCCGTCAAACAACTGGGCAAGCCCGGTGGTTTCAGCAACAACCCGGAAGTAAAAATCGGCCTGCCAGGCAAGCTCGGCAAAGTCGCCGACAAGCTGAAAATGTTCGGCATGGGTGACCAGGTCACACAGCTGGAAACCAGCATGAACGCAGCGGCTGAAACCGCCGTGACCCAGGCCCAGCCGATTCTGGTCAATGCGGTGAAAAACATGAGCGTGACCGACGCCAAGGGCATTCTCAGCGGTGGTCAGGACTCTGCCACCCAATACCTGAACAAAAGCAGCCGAGAGGAAATCCGCGCCAAGTTCCTGCCCATCGTCAAGGCCGCTACCGACAAGGTCGGCGTGGCTCAGCAGTACAACGCCCTGGCCGGCAAGGCCGCGGCCTTCGGCGCCGTGGATGCCAAGAGCGCCAACGTCGAAAACTACGTGACCGAGCAAGCGCTGGATGGTTTGTTCAAGATGATTGCGCAGCAGGAAGAGACGATTCGCAAGAATCCGGCGGCGGCTGCCACCAGTTTGGCAAAGAAGGTGTTTGGAGCGCTGTAACCCCGCACTACGACCCTACTGCGCCAAGGCCGCTGGTAACGGGCCTTGGCGCAGTTGTTTCAGGTCAAGCCTGTCACGGGTTTAACGAAACAGCGGATACAAAGGTCTGCTGGGTGATTGATACCCGTTGACCGGTTGTTGATGCAGGTATGACGGGTTGTGATACCTGGTGGGTTGGGCATAGCTAAAATGCGGGCGGTGGTAATGACCTGAACTGCCATGATGAGGTCTATACGGTTGGGTAACCGCGAAATCATTTCGCGGCGCATGATTACCCAGCAAGGCCCCGAGAAAAGCCCCTTTGAAAGCCGCAATCGCATTAAAGAACGACATGTAAAACTCCATGAACTCAATGAAAAGGCCTGGCCGCCACATGGCAGTGCCAAGTCCTCTGCCTGTCCGTCAGGCATTGCCTGAGTGGAGTTACAAGGGCAAGCGTTCCATCTGAGCGACTGCGTGTTTGCATCGGTATGTAAATACTGCCCGGTGGGAATCAGGGGATGGCCAGGCACCGGCCTGGCAGAGAAACCCGCAAAAAACACATGTACGGGAAACAGCAAACACCTCGCTACGCTACCTCCTTCCTGACTCTGAACCACGCCGCGTACAACGCCGGCAAAAACAACAGCGTCAACGCCGTCGCCACAATCAACCCGCCCATGATCGCCACAGCCATGGGCCCGAAAAACACGCTGCGCGACAGTGGGATCATCGCCAGTACCGCCGCCAGGGCCGTCAGCACAATCGGACGAAAGCGTCGCACGGTCGCTTCGATAATCGCCTGCCACGGCGCCAGTCCGGCCTTGATGTCCTGCTCGATCTGGTCCACCAGAATGACCGAGTTACGCATGATCATTCCCGACAACGCGATCGTGCCGAGCATGGCGACGAAGCCAAAGGGTTGGCGGAATACCAGCAGGAACAAGGTCACACCGATCAGGCCCAGGGGGGCAGTCAGAAAAACCATCGCCGTGCGTGAGAAACTGCGCAATTGCAGCATCAGCAAAGTCAGCACCACCACGATGAACAGCGGCACGCCGGCCTTCACCGAGTTTTGCCCGCGAGCAGAGTCTTCGACGGTGCCACCCACTTCCAACAGGTAACCGTCCGGCAGTTCGGCACGCACACCTGTGAGCGTCGGCAGGATCTGCTGCACCAAGGTCGCCGGTTGTTCCTTGCCGTAGATATCGGCACGCACGGTCACGGTCGGCAGGCGGTTGCGGTGCCAGATGATGCCTTCTTCGAAACCGTATTCGAGGGTGGCGATCTGCGACAGCGCCACGCTTTTACCATTGTCGGTGGGTACGGCAAGGCTCGGCAGCAGCGACAACTCGGTGCGTTCGTGGACGGTACCGCGCAGGAGGATCTCGATCAATTCGTTGTCCTCCCGGTATTGGCTGACGCTGGAACCGGTCAGGGAACTCTGCAGGAATTTCGACAGGTTGGCAGTACTCACGCCAAGGGCGCGCGCCCGGTCCTGGTCGATATTCAGATACACGATTTTGCTCGGCTCTTCCCAGTCCAGATGCACGTTAACCACGTGGGTGTTTTCGCGCACCTTGGCCGCCACTTTGCGGGCCAGAGCGCGGACCTCTTCGATGTGTTCGCCGGTCACGCGAAACTGCACCGGATAGCCCACGGGCGGGCCATTCTCCAGGCGAGTGACCCGCGAGCGCAGCTCGGGGAACTGCTCGTTGAGCGTTTCAATCAGCCAGGTGCGCAGGCTTTCACGCTCCTCGATGGTGTTGGCCAACACCACGAACTGCGCGAAGCTGGCGGCCGGCAGTTGCTGGTCCAGCGGCAGGTAGAACCGCGGCGAGCCGGTGCCCACGTAGGCCACATAGTTTTCGATACCCGCGTGCGCCTTGAGCAATACCTCCAGACGCTTGACCTGCTCGGCGGTGTTGCTCAGGGAGGCGCCTTCGGCCAGTTTCAGGTCGACCATCAGTTCCAGGCGCCCGGAAGCAGGGAAGAACTGCTGCGGTACAAAGCGGAACAACGCGACCGAGCCGATAAACAACAGCAGGGTCAACACGATGACCGTCTTGCGCCGACGTATACACCACTCCACCAAACGTCTTACACGCTGGTAGAAAGGCGTGCCGTAGGGATCCGGGCCGTCGGTGCCGTGCTTGGCCGCGTGAATTTTCGCCAGGTCCGGCAGCAGCTTTTCCCCGAGATACGGTACAAAGACCACGGCAGCCACCCAGGAGGCCAATAAGGCAATGGTCACCACTTGGAAGATCGAGCGAGTGTATTCACCGGTGCTCGACTGCGCAGTGGCAATCGGCAAAAAGCCCGCCGCCGTGATCAAGGTACCGGTGAGCATGGGGAATGCTGTGCTGGTCCAGGCGAAGCTCGCAGCCTTGAGCCGGTCGTAGCCCTGCTCCATTTTGATCGCCATCATTTCCACAGCGATGATCGCGTCATCCACCAGCAAACCCAGGGCCAGCACCAGAGCGCCAAGGGAAATCTTGTGCAGGCCGATGCCCAGGTAATACATGCTGGCAAATGTCATCGCCAGTACCAGCGGGATCGCCAGGGCGACCACCATGCCGGTGCGCACACCGAGGGAGAAAAAACTCACCAGCAATACAATGGCCAATGCCTCGGCGAGCACCTGGACGAATTCGCCGACGCTGGTCTTCACCGCTGCCGGTTGGTCGGACACCTTGCGCAGCTCCATGCCCGCAGGAAGGTTCTTTTGCAGGCGTGCGAATTCACTCTCAAGAGCTTTGCCCAGTACCAGAATATCCCCACCGTCGCGCATGGCCACGGCCAGGCCGATGGCGTCCGCGCCCATATAACGCATGCGCGGTGCCGGTGGGTCGTTGAAGCCCCGATGGATATCGGCCACGTCTCCGATACGAAAGGTGCGATCGCCCACTCGAATCGGGAAGTCGCGAATCTGCTCCACGGTTTTGAAGTTGCCCGACACGCGCAACTGCACACGCTCGCTCGGGGTTTCAAAAAAGCCGGCGGTCGATACGGCATTTTGTTCCTGCAACGCCTGCTGTACTGCGGCCAACGGCAAACCCAGGGTGGCAAGCTTGAGGTTGGACAGTTCGATCCAGATCTTCTCGTCCTGCAGGCCAAGCAACTCGACCTTGCCCACGTCCGGCACCCGTTGCAGCTGAATCTGGATGCGGTCGGCGTAGTCCTTGAGCACCGCATAGTCAAAACCATCGCCGGTCAGGGCGTAGATATTGCCGAAGGTGGTGCCGAACTCGTCGTTGAAAAATGGCCCCTGGATATCCGGTGGCAAGGTTTGGCGGATGTCGCTGATTTTCTTGCGCACCTGGTACCACAACTCAGGAATTTGCGCCGAACGCATCGAGTCGCGGGCGATGAAAGTGACCTGGGATTCGCCAGGGCGCGAGAAAGACACAATGCGCTCGTACTCACCGGTCTCCATCAATTTTTTCTCGATGCGTTCGGTAACTTGGCGCGACACCTCCTGGGCCGTTGCGCCGGGCCAGTTGGTCTTGATCACCATGGCCTTGAAGGTAAAGGGCGGGTCCTCGCTTTGCCCCAGCTTGGTGTAGGACAAGGTGCCGACCACGGCCAGCAGGATCATCAAAAACAGTACGATCTGGCGATTACGCAGCGCCCATTCGGAAAGATTGAAACCCATCGGGATTACTCCTTGGCCGCCAGATTCACGACACGGTTGGAGCGATCCACAGGGCGCACTTGCTGGCCCTCATGCAGCACATGCACGCCTGCGGCGACCACCCAGTCGGTGGGAGCCAAGCCTTCGAGCACCGGCACGTTTTTTTCACCGAACGCACCAATGCGCACCGTCGTACGCTCAAGGGTGTTGTCCGGCTTTACCCGCCAGACGAAGGACGCGCCGTTCTCTGCGCTGAGGGCAGACAGCGGTACCGAGAGCGCAATGACGCCGTCGGTTTGTATGAATACGCGCGCGCTCTGGCCCAGTTCGGCAGGGACTTTACCGCCGGTGAAGGCTACACGGGCGGCGAAGGTGCGGGATTTCGGGTCGGCTGCGGGTGACAGTTCACGGATGCGTCCGGCGAAGCGCTGTTCGGGCTGGCTCCACAACTCTACCGACACCGGCTGGCCGACCTTGAAGCGGCCGAAGCCTTGCTCGGGCAGGCTGATCAGCACTTCGCGCTCACCATCGGTGGCCAGGGTGAACACGGTCTGCCCCGCCGAGACCACTTGGCCGACTTCGACAGCACGCTTGGCGACCACACCGTCCTGGGGCGCGCGCAGCACGGCATATCCGGCCTGGTTGCTCGACACGTCGAACTCGGCCTTGATCTGCTTCAGGCGCGCTTCACCTGCTCGGTAGAGGTTTTCGGCGTTGTCGTACTGCGAGCGGCTGACCATCTGACGGTCCATCAGGGTCTTGTAGCGATCGCGCTCAGCGCGCACCAGGTTCAGATTGGCCTCAGCGCCGGCCACTTGGGCACGACTGGCTTCCAGTTGCAGGCGCACATCCTGGGGGTCAAGTTCAGCCAGTGGCTGGTTGGCCTTGACCCGCTCGCCCTCTTCCACCAGCCGCTTGCTGACTTTGCCGCCGATGCGAAAGGCCAGGTCCGGCTCATAACGGGCACGTACTTCACCGGGGTAGCTGTCCATTGCCTGTGCCGAGGGCTGCGGCTGCACCACCATGGCGGGGCGGACGGTGGCCTGGGTCGCTTCTTCATGGCCGCAGGCGGCCAATAAAAAGACCAGGCTGACAGGCAAAGCAAGGGGCAGGAACGCGCTGCGCATGCTGAAGGACCTTTCGCAAATGGAGCTTGGAATAATTATACTGGCCGGTATGTTATTAATACCAAACTCGCCAGTCCAGTATTAAAGGTGAAAATGTCCGACAATCCTGTGAACACCGCCAGCCCCGGGCGTCCCAAGGACATGGCAAAACGCCAGGCAATCCTCGAAGCCGCGAAATCCCTGTTCCTGGGCAATGGCTACGCGAACACCAGCATGGATGCCGTCGCGCTTGCGGCGGGCGTCTCGAAACTCACCGTCTACAGCCACTTCACCGATAAAGAGACGTTGTTCACCGCGGCGGTAGTGGCCAAATGTGAAGAGCAATTGCCGGTGATGTATTTCGAGCTCCCCGAAGGCATGCCCGTAGAGACGGTATTGCTGAACATCGCACGGGGCTTTCATCGGCTGATCAACAGCGAGGAGTCGGTGAACCTGCATCGCCTGATGATGACCACCGGCAATCAGGACGTGAAGCTCTCGCGGATCTTCTTCGAAGCCGGCCCCATGCGCATGTTGCAAGGCATGGAGCGCCTGCTCGGCAAGATCGACCAGAGCGGTGCCTTACACATCGACAACCCCTTCAAAGCGGCGGAGCACTTCTTTTGCCTGCTCAAGGGCACGGCGAACTTTCGCCTGTTGTACGGCTGCGGCGGGCAACTGAGCGCAGAAGAGGCAGAAGAACATGTGCAGGACGTGGTGAAGTTGTTTATGCGGGCCTATCGCAGCCCGGTCTCGACAACAGCGTAGGGTGCAGCAACCGACCGTAACCATCGGGAGCAAGCCCCCTCCCACATTTGGATCTCGCAGCATCACGAATATGAGTGCTGTTGCTTGCAGCTTATGGCTTGAGCGCTTTCTTGGGATAAATATCGTAGCGGCTGGACTTGCCATCCAACGCATGACTCGGCTTGGGCCCGTCAATGCACGGCGCCTTGCGCGGGCGCTTGACCACCACACGGTGGCTGGCCAAAGCCAGGGCGGCAGCGAGCAAGGCCGGTGCATCCGGATCATCGCCCACCAACGGTCGAAACAGGCGCATTTCCTTCTTCACCAGGGCGGTTTTCTCACGGTGTGGAAACATCGGGTCCAGGTAGATCACCTGGGGCGGCTCGCCCTCCCAATTGAGCATCACATCGATGGAGTTGCCCTTGAGCAGCTTCATGCGCGCCACAATCGGTGCCACTTCAAAATCCTGCGCAGCGCGTGCCAGGCCGTCTTCGAGCAAGGCACCGATCAACGGCTGGCGTTCGATCAGGCTCATCTCGCACCCCAGGCTGGCCAATACGAACGCGTCCTTGCCCAACCCGGCCGTGGCGTCCAGCACCTTGGGCCGTACGCCTTGGGCGATGCCCACGGCCTTGGCGATCATTTGCCCACTGCCACCGCCATATAAACGCCGATGTGCCGCGCCGCCTTCGACAAAGTCGACCCGCACCGGCCCCGGCGCATCGGGCCCAAGCTGCTGCAATTGCAGGCCCTGCTCGCCCACTTGCAGGGAAAAATCCGCATCCGCCACCTGTAAAGGCAAGCCCAGCAGCGAAGCCCACTGCTCGGCGCAGGCCTGGAAACTGTCGGCCAACGCCTCGACCTGGATGCGGCTGGCCGCTGGTTGTTCGTTCATCAATCGCTACGCTCAAAAATATTAAGGATCGGCAAACAGCGGCCGATAAAAACAGCAGTCAGGTATTTTGCCAGAGCTGAGCGTCGACCGAGAAAAATGTCAGACATTCTTCCCCTAACCATCGGTGTACTGCCGACCCACAACCACTACGGCCTGCGCAATACTCAAGCGCTGGCCGGGGTGAGTCATGTGTGGCAGGACTTCTTCGCCCGGGCGCTGGCCGAACAGCTAGGTGAAGCGCCGCAGGCACTGGCCGCCAAGGCGCCTGCACCTGCCGACCCTTCGGTCGAACCCGGCGAAGGCGCCGACATGCTCTCGCAGATCCTCACCCAGCGTGAGTGTGACGTGAAAGACACCGAGATCGCCCCGCCTGAGCCGCTGTTCCTGCCGATTGCCGAATTCGAAACCGAGTTGCTGCCACCGGCGCCGATACCCTTCCCGGAAGAAGAACTCGTCGCCCAGCAGCGCCAGCAGGACTTCGACAGCGGTTGGGTCCGCCCGATTGTGCTGAACGCCGGCCAACCACTACCAGAGCCCGGCCCGGCCCCCGAGCCACGCACACTGCACTTGCCGATTGCCGAGTTCGAACTGGACCTGTTGCCACCGGCTGCCGAGCCATACCCCGAAGAAGAATTGATGGCGCAACAGAAGGCGCTGGATTTCGACTACTACTGGGCGCGCCCACTGGTGACCCACAACCTGCGCCTGGCCGCTTAAGCCTCAGCGACACACCCACCATCGCCCCATATCCAGGTGAAAATGGTTGCGGTGAGCAGCGTTGTAATCCGGGCTCAGCACCACGTTGAAATCATCACAGGCACCATCGCGCACCAAGCGCAGGAAACGCGCACTGTCGCCCTCCCCCGGCCAACCCTTCAACACGCTGATGCTGCGCCCGTCCGCCAGACGAAAACCGGAGATATCCAAGGCATTGGCCGAGGCATGTTGGCTCAGGCGCCCGTCGACACGGTTGTAAACATTACGGCAGGCAAAGCTGCCCAAATGCTCGACCCGACTCACCGCCTGGCCGAACACTGCCTGGGCCGCCGGTTGCAGGCTGTGACGCTCGAACAACGCGAACGCCACAGCCAGGGGGCAACTGGCCAGAAAGCTGCTGCTCAGAGCCACCTCAGCGCCCTGCACACGCAGGACATTGCGCAACGGGCACGCCGCATCGGCAGCGGTATCCGCCTGACGGCTCACCCGCAGGCCGGCAGTTTTCAAGACCTGGTCACACAGCGCCGGATCATCCTGCAAACGGCTGAGCTTGTAGCGCGTGAGCAGGTTGGGACTGGCGCGCACATCCAAGGGTGCCCAGGGGTTCCAGTCAGCCGGCATCGGCACCCAGCCACGCCAGACGCCCAGCGCGAAAGCGCCCGCCAGCAGCAACAGCAGGCCCAGCACTTTTATCGAACCCACGGCTCAATCCTTGAAAAATCGGATGTCTAGGGGGCGTTCTCAATTAGTTTCCCCGCCGGGGAAACTAATTGAGAACGCCCCCTAGAGTAACCCCAGTTGCTGCGCAACGGGCTCTCGATGCAGGGTGGGCAGCGGCGGCAGGCCGGGCAGGCGCGCCATCAGCTGTGCATGAAAGCGCAACGCCAGTTGTGCCGCGAGGCGGTTGTCCGAGGTGTGCAGGAATATGTACGGCGTGCGTCCCTCTTCGATCCAACTGGCGATCTTTTCCACCCATGGGATCAGGAACGGGTCATTGGCCTCCAGCTCCGGATGCCCGATGAAGCGCACCTGGGGAAACTGGGTCAGCGCCGCCGGTCGCGGTGGCACCTTGGGCTTTTTGGACTGGGCGTGCAGCACTGCCGCCGAGGTTGACGTACAACTGAACAGGTGAACAGGGCGCGAGGGTCGAGGCAGATGCGCTCGACGCCACGATCGCGCAACAGGCGGTTGAGCATACGCTCGGCGTCTCCCTTGGCGAAGAACTGCTCGTGCCGGACTTCCACGGCCAATGGACGATCAATGCCATCGAGGAAACCGGCCAGTTCAGCCAGGCGCTGCGGGGTAAACGCTTTTGAGAGCTGCAGCCACAGCGGTGAAACGCGCTCACCCAAAGGGCTCATCAAACTGACAAAACTTTCTGCCGCAGGCAATTGCTCGCGCAAGTCACCCGCATGGCTGATATCCCCTGGGAATTTGGCGGTGAAGCGAAAGTCAGCCGGCATGATCTCGGCCCAGCGCTGCACGGTAGCGGCCGAAGGTCGAGCATAAAACGTGGTATTGCCTTCAACCGCATTGAAGACTTGAGAATAGAGCCCGAGGTAATCGCTGGAACGCGCCTCCACCGGGTACAGGTACTCACGCCAGGCGTTTTCACTCCAGGACGGGCAACCAATATAATAAGGCAAACCCATCAGATATGAATGTCGAGACCCAGCACTTCCATATCCCATTCGACAAAGCCGGCGGTGGTCAGGTAACTGGCCAGGGCGGTGGCAACGCTTTTGCTCATGGAGCGGGGGAAGACCATGTCTTGCTGGCGGGCAGGAACGCCGCTGATACGTGCGCTCCCGGCCCCCTTGGCGCTGGAGGGCGAATCAGCGTGGACTTCAATGAAGTCCGGCGAATCCTCCACGGACTCGTCTACCGTCACGTTCGCCTTGCGTGGCTTACGTTTGAGAGGGTAGGACTGTGAGGAGAAGCCGTCTATACGCATACATGCAGACTCGGTATCAATGATGGCAATTTAGCGGCACTTTCCGTAGTGCGCAAATGCTCTGGTGATAACTAGAACACATAATTTGTAAAAGGTTTAAAAACCGCGACAAATTCTGACGATTGGCGAAATTTGCCACCGAATTCCCACATTTTTGGCGTCAAATAATTCCGCGCTCGGCCTTTGTCTGCGCCACTTTATCGCGAAGGTAAACCGGTGCCGCTTGATCCGCCGGGACCGCCTCACCGCGTTCGAATGCAAAACGTGCCAACGCCAGCAGATCTTCGGCATGAGGCAACATCGCAGCGTCCTGCCCTACCAAATGCACGTCGATGCGTTCGCCATAACCCCAGCCGGTGCCGGCACCGAACCACTCACCGCTGGCATCAGCCGGCAACCCTGCCGCTTCTGGCGGCTGCACTGCCTCCACGCCCACCAGACGCATTTCACCGGCAGTTTCGCGGTAGCAGCCCCAATAGACTTCATCCATCCGCGCATCAATCGCCGCGGCCACTTGCGTGGCGCCGTGTTCGCGCAGTGCGCGCTGGGCCAGCACGGCAAGGTTGGACACCGGTAACACCGGACGCTCCAACGCAAACGCCAGGCCCTGCACCACGCCAATGGCAATGCGCACACCAGTAAAGGCACCGGGGCCGCGACCAAAGGCGATGGCATCCACGGCAGCCAGGGTGATACCGGCGTCTTCGAGCAACTGCTTGATCATCGGCAGCAACTTCTGCGCGTGCAGGCGCGGGATCACCTCGTAGTGGCTCGTTACCTTGCCATCGTGCAGCAAGGCAACGGAGCAAGCTTCAGTCGCGGTGTCCAGGGCCAGCAGGGTGCTCATCGGTGTGGGTGTCCAAATCGGGAAAAAAGTGCGCCAGTATAAACAACAACGGCCCGCAAGCGGGCCGTTGTACGCAAAGCTGATGGCGGGATCAGCTCAGTGCTTGCATCACCTTGGCGGTAATGGCTTCTACCGAACCCACGCCAGGGATATGGCTGTACTTCGGCTTGCCTTGGGCCGCGGACAACTTCTGGTAGAAGTCCACCAGTGGCTTGGTCTGGGAGTGATAGACCGACAAGCGATGACGCACGGTTTCTTCGGTGTCGTCTTTACGCTGCACCAGGTCTTCACCGGTAACATCGTCCTTGCCTGCCACTTTTGGCGGGTTGTAGACGATGTGGTAAACGCGACCCGAGCCTTCGTGAACGCGGCGACCGGCAATACGCTGGACGATTTCTTCGTCTTCTACGGCGATTTCAACCACCGCATCCAACTCAACACCCGCCTTCACCAAGGCTTCAGCCTGGGGAATGGTGCGAGGGAAACCGTCGAACAGGAAGCCGTTCTTGCAATCTTCCTGGCTGATGCGTTCCTTGACCAGGTTGATGATCAGATCATCGGAGACCAGGCCGCCGCTGTCCATCACGCTCTTGGCGATCAGGCCCAGCTCGGTGCCGGCTTTGACAGCAGCACGCAGCATGTCGCCGGTGGAGATTTGTGGAATGCCGAATTTTTCAGTGATGAACTTTGCCTGAGTACCTTTACCGGCCCCGGGAGCTCCCAGCAGAATGACGCGCATCGATGTGCTCCTCAATTTTTTATAGAGATGACGCTCGGATTCGCCGCGTGGGGCCAATCTCGTAAAAATATGGGTCCAGGCCGATCAAACGGCCAAAGGCTGATCAAGATACACAGCGGGCCCTCACCATACAAGCCGCCAAAAGTAGGAGAAACCCGCACCCGGCATACGTCAGCGACAGGGTGTGCCTGAGCGCAACCCGCCTCCTCAAACAACGACCGCCCTTTTCAGGGCGGTCGTCGTGGTTGATCCGCAAGCCGTTGAGAACACGCAAGAAACCTCAACCGGTGTTGCGCAAACCGGCGGCAATACCGGCCACGGACACCAGCAGCGCCTGTTCCAGAGGGCTGTCTTGCGCCGCCTCTTGCCGACGGGACCGCGCCAGCAACTCGGCCTGCAACAGGTGCAACGGGTCGAGGTAGGTGTTGCGCAGGCGGATGAACTCCAAGGTGTCAGGGCTATGGGCCAGCAACTGCGACTGGCCGGTCAAGCCAAGCACCACATTACAGGCCTGCGACAATAGGTCGCGTAAATGCGCACCCAATGGCAGCAGGTCTGGCTGCACCAGGCGCTCATCATAAAGACGGGCGATATCGGCATCGGCCTTGGCCAGCACCATTTCCAGCATGTCGATGCGCGTGCGGAAAAACGGCCACTGTTCACGCATCTGCGCCAGCAACTCACCTTCCCCCCGCTCCAGCGCCTTGCTCAATGCCGCCTCCCAGCCGAGCCAGGCAGGCAGCATCAGGCGCGTCTGGGTCCAGCCGAAGATCCACGGGATCGCGCGCAAGCTTTCAATCCCGCCTGCGCGACGCTTGGCCGGGCGACTGCCCAGGGGCAAACGGCCCAACTCCTGCTCCGGCGTGGACTGGCGAAAATACTCGACGAACTGCGGATTTTCCCGCACCACGGCGCGGTAAGCACTGACACCGTCTGCCGCCAATTCGTCCATCAAGTGACGCCAGGCAGGCTCCGGTGGTGGCGGCGGCAGCAGTGTCGCTTCCAGCACGGCGGCCAGGTAGAGGTTGAGGTTCTGCTCGGCGATATCCGGCAGGCCGAATTTGAAGCGGATCATCTCGCCTTGTTCCGTGGTGCGGAAACGCCCTGCCACCGAGCCCGGTGGCTGCGACAGGATCGCCGCGTGAGCCGGGCCGCCGCCACGGCCAACGGTGCCACCACGACCATGGAACAACAGCAGTTCCACCTGCTGTTCGCGGCAGATATCGACCAGACGCTCCTGCGCCCGGTATTGCGCCCAGGCGGCGGCGGTAGTGCCTGCGTCCTTGGCCGAGTCGGAGTAGCCGATCATCACTTCCTGAGGCCCCTGCAACCGCGCGCGATAACCTGGCAGTTGCAACAGCCGCTCCATCACCGGCCCGGCGTTATCCAGGTCAGCCAGCGTTTCGAACAACGGCACCACACGCATCGGTCGTTGTACGCCCGACTCTTTCAACAGCAACTGCACCGCCAGCACATCCGAGGCGGCACCCGCCATGGAGATAACATACGAGCCCAATGAGGCAGCCGGTGCGGCGGCGATTTCCTTGCAGGTATTGAGCACCTCGGCGGTGTCTGCCGACGCTTTGAAATACCCCGGCAGCAACGGACGACGACTGGCCAGTTCCTGGGTCAGGAAGCTGATGCGTGCGTCTTCGTCCCAATCCTCATAACGCCCAAGGCCCAGGTAGTCAGTGATTTCAGTCATGGCCGCCGAGTGACGGCTGGAGTCCTGACGCACATCCAGGCGCACCAGGAACAGCCCGAAGGTCACCGCACGGCGCAAGCAGTCGAGCAGCGGCCCATCGGCGATCACGCCCATACCGCATTCATGCAGGGACTGGTAGCACAACTCCAGCGGGTCCAGCAGGTCGCGGTTGTTCTGCAACACTTCGGCAGGCGCCGGGGTGCTGGCCGTCAACGAAGCGTGGGCCCACTGGCGCGTGGCGCGCAGGCGTTCGCGCAGTTGCTTGAGCAAGGCGCGATAGGGTTCGACGCTGTCGCCGACCTTGGCTTGCAACGCCGGGCTGGCCTGTTGCATCGACAGCTCGGAGGCCAGCTGATCGATGTCGCGCAAGTACAAATCCGCTGCCATCCAGCGCGCCAACAACAGCACCTCGCGGGTAACCGGCGCGGTGACATTGGGGTTGCCGTCACGATCGCCGCCCATCCACGAGGCAAAGCGAATCGGCGCAGCCTCCAGGGGCAGGCGCAAGCCGGTAGCAGCGTGCAGGGCCTGGTCAGCCTTGCGCAGGTAATTGGGAATGGCGTGCCACAGCGAATGTTCGATCACCGCAAAGCCCCACTTGGCTTCGTCCACCGGGGTGGGCCGGATGCGGCGGATTTCTTCGGTGTGCCAGGCTTCGGCGATCAGCCGTTGCAAGCGTTCGCGGATCTGCTCGCGTTCGGCGCTGGTAAGGTCACGGTGGTCCTGGAGGGCCAGTTGCGCGGCGATGGCATCGTATTTCTGGATCAGGGTACGGCGAGCCACTTCGGTGGGGTGGGCGGTGAGCACCAACTCGATTTCCAACCGTGCCAACTGCCGGGCCAGGGATTCATGGCTGTGCCCTTCGCTTTTCAGGCGCGCCAGCAACTCCGGCAACACCCGGGACTCAAAAGGCGCTGGTTGCGATTCATCGCGCCGATGAATCAGTTGATATTGTTCGGCAATGTTGGCCAGGTTGAGGAACTGGTTAAAGGCCCGGGCAACAGGCAGCAACTCGTCCTCTTGCAACTGATTCAAGCTGGCGCTCAGTTCGTCGCCGGCCGCCTTGTCCGAGACGGCGCCGCGGCGGTCAGCCTTGGCGCCTTTGCGGATTTGCTCGATCTTGTCAAGAAAGTCATCGCCGTACTGCTCTCGAATGGTGTTGCCCAACAGTTCACCCAGCAGGTGAACATCCTCACGCAAGCGTGCATCGATATCACTCATCAGCCAATCTCCAGCCAGAAATCCGGGACGCGCAGGTGTTCCAGAGTGCCGCCGGCGTCGGTTTCTGACAAGGCCGAACGCAAACGACTTTAAACCTTGTGGCTTAAAGCTAGTCTCAAGCATGAGCCGTCGCGTTATTCACGCAGGCGGCTGGTCACTCATCACCGCCTGCCAACGCAGGCTTATTGAGGTAGCCATGAAAATTCGAGAACTGGCCCAGCATTGGGAAGAAACTGCCAAGGGTCGCCTGACCAAGACTGAGTACGCGATTCATCTGGATGTGGAATCTGCCGCAAGGCTGGCCGCCATTGCCGAGATGTACCCCAAGCGCCACGTCGAAGAACTGCTCGGCGAGCTGATCGGCGCCGCCCTTGAAGAGCTGGAAGAAAGCTTTCCCTATATCAAGGGCGACCAAGTGATTGCCACCGATGAAGAGGGGGACCCGCTGTATGAAGACGTGGGGCTCACACCCCGGTTTCTGACGTTGTCCCGCCGCTATTTACATGATTTGTCCGCCAGCGCTGACGAACAGAAACACTGAACAACATTTTATTGACGTCAATCTAACCCAGGTATTCCGGGCTTTTTACAGGCTCGGAGTACCGTTTCGCGCTGCGAAAGTTCCATCTTTTGAACGCTGACCACTCAGTCAGATATTTTTTCAGGCAATTCGCCATATCCGCTGAACTTTTGAAAAAAGCCTCAGGTCACAGCCAGTAGCCATCACTTGTGGAACGGTCGTTTGAACTGGCCTCATGAGCTTTACCGCCGGGCCCGCAACCGATACGCCACGATGGATTTTGATGTTTTTCAGGAGTTATCCAATGGAGTTGAAGACGATGAACACCAGCACCGCCAAATCCTCGTTTAACCACCTGCGCGGGCTCAAATTGGCCGCGCTGGCAATCGGCACCAGCTTCGTTCTGGCAGGCTGCGCCGGCAACCCTCCAACCGAGCAGTACGCCGTGACCCAATCGGCCGTTAACAGCGCCGTGAGCGCTGGCGGTACCGAGTTTGCAGCCGTGGAAATGAAGTCGGCTCAGGACAAGCTCAAAGAAGCTGAAATCGCGATGCACGACAAGAACTACGAGAAAGCTCGTCAGCTGGCTGAACAAGCCGAATGGGACGCCCGCGTCGCCGAGCGTAAAGCCCAGGCTGCCAAGGCTCAACAGGCTGTGAAGGATTCCCAGAAGGCTGTTGAAGAACTGCGTAAGGAAGGCATGCGCCCAGCTGCAATCATGCAGAAGTAAGCCACTGCCCCTTGATTGCATCGCACCTGATATCGAATTGAAAGGACGACACGACTATGCGTAAACAATTGATGATCCCTGCCCTGCTAGCGATGAGCGTTGCCTTGGCGGCCTGCTCCACCCCGCCGAACGCGAACCTGGAAAATGCACGGACTAACTTCTCGGCCCTGCAAACCAACCCGCAAGCCACCAAACTGGCAGCCCTGGAAACCAAAGACGCCAGCGAATGGCTGGACAAGGCTGACAAGGCATACCGCGACAACGAAGACGAGAAGAAAGTCGACCAACTCGCTTACCTGACCAACCAGCGTGTTGAAGTTGCCAAGGACACCATCGTCCTGCGCGAATCCGAAGCCAAGCTGAAAAATGCCGGTGACGAACGTGCCCGAGCCCTGCTGGACGCCCGTGACGCGCAAATCAAGCAACTGCAAAACAGCTTGAACGCCAAGCAAACCGATCGCGGCACCCTGGTGACTTTCGGCGACGTACTGTTCGCCACCAACAAGTCCGACCTGAAATCCAGCGGCCTGGTGAACATCACCAAGCTGGCGCAGTTCCTGCGCGATAACCCGGATCGTAAAGTGATCGTTGAAGGCTACACCGACAGCACGGGTTCCGACTCGTACAACCAGAGCCTGTCGGAGCGTCGCGCAGCTTCCGTGCAACGTGCACTGGCTCAACAAGGCGTGGATATCTCGCGCATCGTGACCCAGGGCTACGGCAAGGAATATCCAGTTGCCGACAACGGCAGCGTTTCGGGCCGTGCCATGAACCGTCGCGTTGAAGTGACCATCTCCAACGACAACCAGCCAGTCAAGCCACGGTCTTCCGTTGCTAACTGATTGATTGTTGCCGGATAAAAAAACCCACCTCGCGGTGGGTTTTTTTTGGCTAGGAAAAATTGATTGGGCGATCTGTGTCTTCATCAGGCGGTTTTATCATGCCGGGGTCTTTGCAACCCTGCGCCGAACTGCCTGCCGACTTGTTACGCGCCTGCTCCAGCGCATCTTGTCGTTCTAACGCCTGATGCGCCCTGACCATCGCCAGCATATTGCGTATCGCATCAATATTTATCACCACCGTCCCAGCCCCGCTGTAAAGAAGTCACACCACCGTTTGTGGCGGTTTACGCAATTCAGTTCCAGGCGACTTCTTGAGGAGATACTGTGGTGGCACCGGCACGCCGTGGGCCGGCCACACTCATGCCCCCCCCAAATCACTGGCAGGCTTTCAAAGGCAGGGGATTAAAACGCGATAGAGCCCGGGCTGTCGCCGCCGCCCACCTGAATCTGGCCTTGGCCAGATGTGCCAGCTGGGTCTTTTGCCTCCAGGGCGGCTCTTTCTTCCAACAACTTCTTCAGCTTTTCGAGCAGTTCTTCAAGGCTCTCCCCGCCTCCAGCCCCCTGGGCCCCGCCCGAACCCTGCGAACCTTCGCCGCGCTTGGCTTGAATTTTATCCCGGATGTCCTGAATTAGCTGATCCAGGCCCTGCGAGGGTGCCTCGGAGCCAACTGAATAGCCCGCGCCAACTGAAAGTGAACCGCCGATACCGTCCATAAACTCGTACTCCAGATTAGTTAATACAATGCACTGATCAGACAAGCTGATCAGTCCACGATCTGTGGCAAGCGAGTACAGATGGTTCCAGGCTATATAGATTCGGACAGACCTCGCCTGACTAATCAGGAGACTTGAAGGACGTTTTCATACAACGGCGGTGTTAGGACTCACTGCTGCAGTTGCGGAGTTTCCTGCCCCATGCAACGCACGGCCTGCTTCTTGTTGTTCACCAGCACGCCGCTCAAGCCTTTTTGCTCGGTATCAAACATCACCAACACGCCGTCAACGCACTGCGCTACCTGCGCGGCAGGGGTCAGGGAAATTTTGTAATCCTCCCCCGGCACGGTTTTGAGCATGGTGAAGTCGCTGAGCAGCAACGCGTCTTGCGGCTTGGCGAAGTGCAGGTAGCCGTAATACCACAAGCACCCAACGGTACCGATGATAGTGCCGATGCCGGTGAGGATCAGCGGGATCATGTTGCGTTCTTCACTCATTGCGGGCTCTCTGATGAATCAACTTTAGGAATTGGATAATTCGGAATCTCGCCCAGCCGGCGCAGGCCGTTGAAGTGCTGCGGGTCGTCCAGGTAACGCAGCATGACGGTTTGCCAGGTCTTGTCGGCAAACGTCTGCACATGGCCGCCACGGGTCAGTTGCAACACCCTTGGCGCAGGGGCCACTTGATACAGGCGGATGCCATTGGCCACTGGCACGATGGGATCATCCAGGCTGTGGAACAACAGTTTTGGCACACCGGTCAGTTGGGGCATGGCATTGATTGCACTGTCGGCGTCGGGCACCAGCCACGACAGGGGCACCTGCAACGGCCAGGTTAACCAGGACGTGCTCAGGGCGAATTGTCCTACGTCACGATAACTGGCGGGTACGCCATCCAGTATCAGCGCCTTGAGCTGGGGTTGACGTGCCGGATGGGCCGCCAGGTAATGCACCGCCAGCGCGCCGCCCAGGCTTTGACCGAGCACAATCAACGGTTGCCCCTGGGTTTCAGGAGCTTTGTCGAGCCAACTGAATGCTGCGTCTATATCCTGATAGATCGCCGGCAAGGACGGTTTGCCTTGCGAAAGCCCATAGCCGCGATAATCGAGCAACAGCACTTGATAGCCTTGCTCCGGCAACCACCAACTGCCGCCCAGGTGCCAGGCGAGATTACCGCCGTTGCCGTGCAGGTGCAGCACCGTTCCCTTCAGAGGTACGCCGGGTTTAGCCGGCAACCACCAGGCGTGGAGCTTGAGGCCGTCAGCAGTGGTGATAGTGACGTCGCGGTATTGCAGGCGGGCTTTTTCCGGCGTGAAGGGCAGGCCCGGCTCGGGATAGAACAGCAAGGAGCTGCAGCCGTTCAATGTGAGTAGCAGGCATAAAATGCCGAGGATTCTCATCCGTTGAAACCTCGTAGGTGAGTTGAAACCTGAAGTCTTGTGAAGATCCAATGGTGGGAGGGGGCAAGCCCCCTCCCACACGGTGACCCGGTTGCTTCAATGAAATACCTAAAGGATATTGGAGTAATCCGCCTCGATCCGATCCAGGCTCAAGTGGTTGAGGAAGTTGGAAAAACACATCCACGCCGCCAGCGCGTTCATATCGCGAAACTGCTCCGGCAGGTACTTGGGCGGTACCACTAGCCCCTCGTCTACCAGTTGGCGCAGGGTGCGCATGTCTTCCAGGGTGGTCTTGCCACAGAACAGCAGCGGCACTTGTTCCAACTTGCCTTTGCGCACGGCGAGCTGGATGTAGTTGTAGACCATGATAAAGCCCTTGAGGTAGGACAAATCCTTGGTAAACGGCAGACCGGTCGGCACTGAACCACGGAACACCCGGCTGGCGTTGCCATAGCTTTCGGCCATTTCAAAGCCTTGCTCACGGAAGAACTCGAACACCTGCAGGAAGTCGGCGCCCTCCTCCACCATATGGATGGCGCGGGTACGGTTGGTCAATTTACGCAAGCGGCTGGGATAGGAGGCAAACGTGATGATTTCCATCAGGATCGCCAGGCCCTCCTGGGTCACGGTGGACGACGGCGGACCCTTGGACAGGAACGTGCAGATTGGCTGGTTCTGGCCATTGAGCGTGGTGCCCACATGCACCAGCCCTTCATGCACTTCCAGGGCGCGCACGTCGCGGTCGTTGAACATCGCGTCGGCGCGGATCTTGATATAGTCGGCGCCCGCCGCCGCATCCGCGACGATACCGTCGGACTCGAACACGCGGATGGTCTCTTCTGCCTCGCCAAACACCTTGTTCAGACGCGTTTGCAGCAGGCTCACCGCATCCTTGGCGGTGAGGGTCTTGGCTTCGTCCTTCAGATCGCCCCGGCCATCGATATTGTTCAGGTAGTCCGACAGCATCAGCCCCAGGTCTGCCAGGGTCGGGTCGCCGGCGTGGAACGCATCGGAGGCAGCGCCGTACAGTTCCTGGGATATCAGGCCAAAGTCCTCGGTGCCGCGCGCTTCAAGCATACGCACCACCATGCGGTATTCGCGGCACATGCGCCGCATGATCTGCCCCACCGGGCTGAACTGGCCCAGGCGGCGGGTGATGTCGCGCTCGATGTTCTGGAACTCCAGCTTCACCGCACTGGAATCGAAAGACAGGGGCCGGTTCAGGTAGTAATCGCGGTCCACGGCAGGCATGGCTTTGCCCTTGGCCTTGAGGAATCCCTGGCGGATGTTCTCGTCCCACTTTACTGCGTCGAGAACCCGGATCGGTGTCTGCGCCAGCACAATGCGATCGGACAAGCTGCGTATCGTCTGCTGGTAATCGTCCACCCGGTGTTTTCCTCTTTAAACGTTGAGCGTTGTCAGGCTTTGCTCGAATGCTGTCAGACCGAGGCCAATACCAGGTGCATGTAACGCTTGAGGATTTCAAGCATCTCTTCACCGGTCAGAGGCTCTGCGCCGCCCAACAGGCCCTGATATTCCATCCGACTGATGATAGCCGTCAACACCTTGGCATCCTGCTGCGGCTCACGGGAGCCCAACACCTGAAAAAACTGCCCGGTGCCCTGCAACAGAATCTGTTGATGGGAGCGCACCAGTTCAGCCAGTCGCGGGTTCAGCAGGGCCTCCTGTCGAAACGCCTGCTCGGCCATCAGGTATTCGCGGCGGTTGGTCAGTTGGCGCAGCACGTAATCGGCGGTCAGCCGGGCAATGTCATCGGCCAGTTGCGCGCGCGACTGCGGGCTGCCATCGCCATAGGCAACCATCTCGCGCAACAAGCCCTCGTTACGCACCCACAGTTTGCCCATGAAGGCCGCACTGCGCTCGACGTATTGGGCGAAGGTGTCGGTGAGCAGGTCATCGATATCCTTGAAATAGTAGGTGGTGGCCGACAACGGCACACCCGCCTCCGCCGCGACGGCTCGATGGCGTACGGCACGCACCCCTTCGCGCACCACGATGCGCATGGCCGCATCGAGAATGTCCTGGCGGCGTTGTTCGCTGCCGCGGCGGCTGGCCTTGCGACCCTGGTACTGAACGCTTTCAGCCACGGCAGCAGCAATGCCGGCGGCACCTTCTTGAGCCATTACGCGGTTCACCACACTTCTTCCTTTAAAAGTGACACTGGAATATGCCACATAAAAAAGCCGCCTTATAAAAGGCGGCTTCGGATTTCGCAACGGTTACGCTTGTGGCCGCATGTGCGGGAACAGGATCACATCGCGGATCGATGGCGAGTTGGTCAACAACATCACCAGGCGGTCGATGCCGATGCCTTCACCGGCAGTCGGCGGCATGCCGTACTCCAGGGCACGTACGAAGTCGGCGTCGTAGTGCATGGCTTCGTCATCACCGGCGTCCTTGTCGGCCACCTGAGCCATGAAGCGCTCGGCCTGATCTTCCGCGTCGTTAAGCTCGGAGTAGGCGTTGGCGATTTCGCGGCCGCCGATGAACAGTTCGAAACGGTCAGTGACGTTCGGGTTGTCGTCGTTGCGACGCGCCAGCGGCGACACTTCGAACGGGTACTGGGTAATGAAGTGTGGCTGCTCCAGCTTGTGCTCGACCAGCTCTTCGAAAATCATCACCTGCAATTTGCCCAGGCCTTCAAAGCCCAACACCTTGGCGCCGGCTTTCTTGGCGATGGCGCGAGCCTTGTCGATGTCGTTCAGATCGTCAGCGGTCAGCTCAGGGTTGTACTTGAGGATCGAGTCGAACACCGACAGACGCACGAACGGCTCGCCGAAGTGGAACACCTTGTCGCCGTACGGCACGTCGGTAGTCCCCAGAACAAGCTGCGCCAGTTCACGGAACAGTTCTTCGGTCAGGTCCATGTTGTCTTCGTAGTCGGCGTAGGCCTGGTAGAACTCCAACATGGTGAATTCAGGGTTGTGACGGGTCGAGACGCCTTCGTTACGGAAGTTGCGGTTGATCTCGAACACCTTCTCAAACCCGCCGACCACCAGACGCTTGAGGTACAGCTCCGGCGCGATACGCAGGAACATTTCCATGTCCAGCGCGTTGTGGTGGGTTTCAAATGGCTTGGCTGCGGCACCACCGGGGATGGTTTGCAGCATCGGCGTTTCCACTTCCAGGAAGTCACGCTGCATCAGGAAGCTGCGGATGTGGGCAATGACTTGCGAACGCACACGGAAGGTCTGGCGCACGTCTTCGTTGACGATCAGGTCAACGTAACGCTGGCGATAGCGCTGCTCGGTGTCGGTCAGGCCGTGGTGCTTGTCCGGCAGAGGGCGCAAGGACTTGGTCAGCAGGCGCACGCTGGTCATTTCGACGTACAGGTCGCCCTTGCCGGAACGGGCCAGGGTGCCTTCTGCGGCGATGATGTCACCCATGTCCCAGGTTTTCACCGAGGCCAGGGTTTCTTCCGAGAGGGTTTTACGGTTGACGTAAACCTGGATACGCCCGGTCATGTCCTGAATCACCATGAACGAGCCACGGTTGAGCATGATGCGACCTGCCACCTTGACCGGGATCGCCGCTTCTGCCAGCTCTTCCTTGGTCTTGTCCGCGTACTGTTTCTGCAAGGCATCGCAGTAGTTGTCGCGGCGGAAGTCGTTGGGGAAGGCGTTACCCTTGGCGCGCTCGGCAGCAAGCTTTTCCTTGCGCAGGGCGATCAGGGAGTTTTCTTCCTGTTGCAGGGCTTGCGGGTCGAGTTGTTGGTCGCTCATGTCTTTTGAAATTCCATCACAGGTACGTTTTCCCCAGCCTTCGGCTGGGGATCGCGAGCAAGCTCGCTCCTACAGGGGTGTTACAGGCCGGATTTCAGGCTGGCTTCCAGGTATTCGTCGATATCACCGTCGAGTACCTTGTCGCAGTCGCTGCGTTCGATGTTGGTGCGCAGATCCTTGATCCGCGACGCATCGAGTACATACGAACGGATCTGGTGACCCCAGCCGATATCCGACTTGGTGTCTTCCAGCGCCTGGGAAGCGGCGTTGCGCTTCTGCATTTCCTGCTCGTACAACTTGGCCCGCAGCATTTTCATGGCGGTATCCTTGTTGGCGTGCTGGGAACGTTCGTTCTGGCAACTGACCACGGTGTTGGTCGGTACGTGGGTAATACGTACGGCCGAGTCAGTGGTGTTTACGTGCTGACCACCGGCACCGGAGGAACGGTAGGTGTCGATGCGCAGGTCGGCTGGGTTGATCTCGATTTCCACCTTGTCGTCGATCTCTGGCGAGACGAAAACGGCGGAGAACGAAGTGTGACGACGGTTGCCGGAGTCGAACGGGCTCTTGCGCACCAGGCGGTGCACACCGATTTCGGTACGCAGCCAGCCAAAGGCGTATTCACCCTTGATATGCACGGTCGCGCCCTTGATACCGGCGACTTCACCGGCGGACAGTTCCATGATGGTCGCGTCGAAACCGCGCTTGTCGGCCCAGCGCAGGTACATGCGCAGCAGGATGTTGGCCCAGTCCTGGGCCTCGGTGCCGCCGGAACCGGCCTGGATGTCCAGGTAGGCGTTGTTCGGGTCCATTTCATGGCTGAACATGCGGCGGAATTCGAGCTTGGCGAGGTTTTCCTCGAGACGGGCCAGCTCGGCGACGACATCGCCCACTGCGCCTTCATCATTTTCTTCGACAGCCATGTCCAGCAGGTCACGGCAATCGGCCAGACCGGTGTTCAGCTCGTCGAGGGTGTCGACGATCTGCGCCAGCGCAGCGCGCTCGCGCCCCAGTTCCTGGGCGTATTCAGGTTTGTTCCAGACACTCGGATCTTCAAGCTCGCGGTTGACCTCGGTCAGACGCTCATGCTTTTGATCGTAGTCAAAGATACCCCCGAATAGTTTCGGAGCGCTCGGACAGGTCCTTGATGGTGTTAAGGATCGGGTTGATTTCCATGGCGGGCAGCACTCGTTGGCGAACTTTTGAAAGCCGGCGAGTATAACGGCAAACGGCTGGGAACGGCAGCCCGCTTGGCCGATTCTGCCAAGGCGGCGCTTCCTCTCCTCACGCTAGCTTCGCTAACAGATGCGCGACCACCAAAGCGTTTCCTGCGGGAGGGCGATACCCCGCGTTAGAAAAACCACACCTACTACTCGCTCAAAAATGACCGTTCATCTGTTTATACAAATAATCTGAACATCAAAATCAGAGCCCGCCTAAAAGAGCACAATCCAACCCACCCTAACAAAAACAAACAATTAGGTTTCTAGCCAAATCGCCCCAAGACTCAAGTCACAAATATACAAGAATATAAATACATCAGTTTCAGACCCGTCTTACAAATACTCCTACAGACATAAAATCAAATCAAAACGCCATCAGTTTTTTATTCCTTCCCGCTCAAATAAGTTCGATCAAAGCGACTGAGCTTTTTTCAGGACGTACAAACTTTCAAACTCGATCACTCTCATAAAAACGGAGAGACCCTATGGCCCAGCAAGGGTGGCAACCAGGACAACCTTTAGAACTCAAGCCCACGATAATTACCGCCGGGAGACGAAACACTTATTGGGGTGGTGAAGGCGGAGGCTACGCAGGAAGTGGAGATGGCTGGGGCCTTCAAGAAGGGCCTCGTCGAGGTGAAGGAGACCGTAGCCGCTTCAAGCAGTTTGACTTCCCTAGCACCACCGCTGATTTCATTGGAGAGCAACAGTACAATCAATCCTTGATTGACGCAGAGTACAGCGCACGGTTCGCAACGCTAACGACTGAAACTGAACGCGAACTCGCAGAGAAACAGCAAGCCGCGAAAGCTTCACAGGCTCTCACAGAGACAGCCTCAGCCATTCTCGATCAAAAAATCGCACTTGAAATCATCGACGCAAAAAAAACCAAATACACCAATACTGCGCCACTCATCTATGGGCTCTATGATCAAAGCCCTTTTTATCTGATGGAAAACTTAACCTATACAAAACTACGTGAAACGCTTGCATCCTCTGACCCGATAAAAAATTTGGGCGATACGTACACACTTTACGACAACGTTTGGAGAGCCGCGCAAGAACTCAAGGCTCTCTCGCTCTCCATAGACATTCTGGCTAAAAAACTTTCAGGGTTGGCAAAGGCCCGGCAAACGCTGGAGGCCAATTTAGCCGAACATGATCCTGGCTGGGCAAATTTACACAATGAGTATCTGAAGGCCATTGCCGATGAGTTGGAAATTCAGGTGCAGTTGCTGCCGGAATATTTGCAGGTGGAACTCGCCTCTCTTGCCGGTTCTGTCGTTGGATTGACACCCGACCAGACCCTCATGCTTTACAAAAACACGCTGGACAAAATGATCGAAGAAACGATGACTGCGATCAAACCTATTGACCCACCGTTAGCCATAAACCGGAACGGGTTGATGATTTACTATCCCGCAGCCAACCCACGGGTTACACCGCCACTGAGCAAACCCGAGCTTGAGGGGCTGAAACAACTTATTTATCTGCAGCAGAACACCGCGCTTGGGGTGAGATGGCTCAGCCACCATGATTTTGTGCTGAAGTCAGAGTCCGCGCGGTTTCTTGCCAACGCCTCCAATGCAATCAGCGACCTCGCGGGACGTGCGCAGCAGGTAGCCACGGCCCAGGCGCGTATTGAAGCGGTACGAGTAACCAATACCTATCGACTGTCGGGCACCGCTGCTGCGACTCAAGCGATAGTCATGACCTCAGTCGGGACTATCGCTACAGCAGAAGGGATTACCATCACGCTGCAAGCTGCTATTCGGTCAGCAGTGGCCGCATTGACGTAGTTGGTCGCAAGTACCGCGAGTGGCTTAATGGTCGGTGTTTCAGCGTTGGTCTATTCCCCCAAACTCGCAAATGGAGAACTTCCAGAGCGTTATGCGCTTGGTACACCGATCTCAACCTTGGTACCAGACCTCAACGAGTCGACGATAACCTCGGCAGTCAACGGCACAATCGACCTGCCGGTTCGAATGAGTTCGAAGACGGCTACCGATGGGCGGTCAGAAGTATTCGTGGTCACTGCCGACGGTACAAGCGTGCCTTCCAAGGTCAAGGTGGTTGCTGCGACCTATGATCCTGGGCAGAAGGTATACACCGTCACGACAAGTGACATTCCACCAAGAACGTTGATCTGGACACCTATCGTTGCCCCTGGGGATAGCTCAACAACGCTGCCCGTTGATCAACCTGAACCGCCTGTCTATGCGGGAGCTACCGTAACTCCCGTTGAAGGAAGGATTGACAGTTTTCCGGCCGCTGCTGAGGCGGGATTTGACGACTTCATCACTGTCTTCCCGGTCAACTCTGGCTTACCTCCCATCTATGTGTTTTTCAGGGATCAACGGGAAGACCCAGGAGTTGTGACAGGCAACGGGCAATCTATAACCGGTTCCTGGCTAGGAGCGGCCTCACAAGGCGAAGGCTCCCCTATACCTTCGCAAATTGCCGACAAGCTTAAAGGTCAGGAGTTTAAAAACTTCAGAGCATTTCGCGAAGCCTTCTGGAAAACGGTTGCCAATGACTCGGAACTGGCAAGTCAGTTCAAACGTCAAAATTTGTCGATAATGCTGGATGGGAAAGCTCCCTTTTCAAGCAAATCAGAGTGGGTGGGGAAATCTGTTAAATTCGAAATTCACCACAAAATTTTCATTTCTCAAGGCGGCGAGATTTTTGACATTGACAACATCTATATAGCCACTCCAAAACGCCATAAAGAAATTCATAGAAAAGGTATCTAAAAAGATGAAAACATTAATCACCGAATACACAGAGACCGAATTTCTGAACTTTGTAATCTCTCTTTGTGACAGCAGCGTTCGCACCGAAGAAGAAGACATTGAAATGGTTTTCGAGTTTGAACGCCTGACGGAGCACCCGGACGGAGCGGATCTAATCTACTACCCAAGAGATGACAGAGAAGACAGCCCAGAAGGAATTGTAAAAGAAGTCAAAGAGTGGCGTGCGAATAATGGCAAGCCTGGTTTCAGAATAGAATAACGCCGCCCTATCCCCTGCCATCGGTTCTACAACGATGGCAGACTTCTTATTTCACTCAACGAGTCGACAATAACCTCGGCAGTCAACAGCACAATCGACCTTCCGGTTCGAATGAGTTCGAAGACGGCTGCCGATGGGCGGTCAGAATCATAATGCTGAAATTTACGCATACCAACCCCTAAACGCCACATGGAGCCTCATAAGAAAGGAGCCGAATGATGAAACTCAAACAAAGTTTTTCCGAGTATACAAAAGATAAATTTTTATTATTCATGAAAGAAATACTCAAGGAAAATACCGCTCCAACCGATGAGCGACTAGATAAACTTTTACAACACTTCGAATTAATTACTGAACACCCAGAAGGAACAGACCTTATTTATTACACCGCACCGGACACAGAAAGTACAATTGAAGCTATAACTCAAAGAGTTGAAAACTGGCGAGCCACCAATAACAAGCCTGGATTTAAGGTTGAGCCATAATAAATACGGCCATTCAATTGGGTAATTAAGATGAAAACCTCAATTTCCGAGTACACAGAAAGCGAATTTTTAAGTTTTGTAACTTCTCTTTGTGATGCGAGTGCTCGCACTGAGGAAGAAGATGACGAAATGCTATTAGCATTCAAGCGACTTACGGAGCATCCTGACGGATCAGATCTTGTCTACTATCCAAGAGCTGACAGAGAAGACAGCCCGGAGGGCATTGTAAAAGAAGTTAAAGAGTGGCGTGCGGCTAATGGCAGGCCTGGATTTAAAATAGAATAATCTCTCTGCAATCCCCTTCCATCGACGCTACATAGATGGCGGGTTTCTTCGTTCAACCACGTTCATGTGCACTTAATCTGGACGAATACCGCGCTCACAATGTGGGAGGGAAGCCCCTCCCACATTTTAATGGGGTACAGCCTCAACTCACTCGATACCAACCTGGTTGCGCCCATTATGCTTGGCCGTATACAGCCCCTTGTCCGCCGCCATGATCAGTTGCCGGCAGTCCGTGCCCTGCACCGGCGTCAACGTCGACAAGCCAATGCTGATGGTCAGGCTCGCCCCTTCTGCCGGGGCAATGTGCGGGATTTTCAGAGCTGCAACTGCCATACGCAGTTTTTCTGCCACCAAGCGCGCACCGCCCGGCGACGTGTTGGGCAGGACCAGGGCAAATTCTTCTCCGCCGTAGCGCGCCGGCAAGTCCGAAGGGCGGCTGCTGGCGTCGCGGATAGCGGCGGCGACTTTGCGCAAGGCTTCATCGCCTTCGACATGGCCGAAGCTGTCGTTGTAGGTCTTGAAGAAGTCCACGTCGATCATCAGCAGCGACAGTTGGGTCTGGTCGCGCATGGCACGGCGCCACTCCAATTCCAGGTATTCGTCGAAGTGGCGGCGGTTGGACAGCCCGGTCAGGCCGTCGGAGTTCATCAGGCGTTGCAGCACCAGGTTGGTATCCAGCAACTGTTGCTGGCTGACCCGCAGCGCACGGTAAGCCGCGTCACGCTGCAACAGGGTCATGTAGGAGCGCGAGTGATAGCGGATACGCGCCACCAGCTCGATGTTGTCGGGCAGCTTGACCAGGTAATCGTTGGCGCCGGCCGCAAAGGCCGCACTCTTGATCAGCGGGTCTTCCTTGGTGGACAGCACGATGATCGGGATATTCGCGGTCGCCGGGTGATTGCGGTACTCACGCACCAAGGTCAGGCCGTCGAGGCCGGGCATTACAAGGTCCTGCAGGATCACCGTCGGCTTGATGCGGATCGCCTGGGCAATCGCCTGGTGCGGGTCGGCGCAAAAGTGGAAGTCGATGTTTTCTTCATGGGCCAGGCCGCGCCGCACGGCTTCGCCGATCATGGCCTGATCGTCGACCAGCAGCACCATGGCGGCGTTCTCATCGGTCTTGAAGTCGTCGAGTTGTAAATCATTCATGTGCAGTCACCTGAATTACTACCTGCAAGCCAGCACGGCGGGAGATTTTCGATCATTTTGCAAAGACCTCCAGCAATCGGGGCGCAATTCTATCCAGTGGGCGAATTTCAACAGCAGCATCAATCGCCGCCGCCGCTTTGGGCATGCCGTACACCGCCGAGCTCTGCTGATCCTGGGCGATGGTCAAATATCCTTGTTCGCGCATCAGCTTGAGGCCCTGGGCCCCGTCGCGCCCCATGCCGGTCAGTAGTACGCCGACGGCGTCACCGGTCCAGTAACTGGCGACGCTTTCGAAAAACACGTCGATGGAGGGCCGGTAAATCTCGTTCACCGGCTCTGCGGTATAGGCTAGCGTGCCATTTTTCAACAAGCGAATATGGTGGTTGGTGCCGGCCAGCAATACCACGCCGGCCTGGGGCGGCTCGCCCTCACAGGCCAGGCGCACGGGCAGGCCGGAGGCGCTGCTCAGCCACTCGGCCATGCCGGCGGCGAAGACCTGGTCCACATGCTGCACCAGCACGATGGCGGCGGGAAAATCCCGCGGCAAGCCCTTGAGCAGAACCTCGAGGGCCGCCGGCCCACCCGCTGAAGAACCAATGGCCACTAGCCGTTGACGCTTGCCGGTGACCCGTTGCGGTGGGGGTTCGGCACGCACGCGCGTGCCGCGCTGGCCGATCAACCAACCGATATTTAGGATCTTGCGCAATAGCGGTGCCGCCGCATCCTTGGGGTTGCCTACGCCCAGCGCCGGGGTATCCACCACATCCAGCGCTCCGTGGCCCATGGCTTCGAATACGCGGCTGACGTTGGCCTGGCGGTCGACAGTAACGATCACGATAGGGCAAGGCGTGTCGGCCATGATCTGCCGGGTAGCCTCCACCCCATCCATTACCGGCATTATCAGGTCCATCAGGATCAGGTCCGGGGTCAGCTCGGCACAGCGCCGCACCGCTTCAAGGCCATTGCTGGCCACCCACACCACCTCGTGGGCGGGCTCAAAGCTCAAGGCGCGGCGCAAGGCCTCTATCGCCAGGGGCATGTCATTGACGATCGCAATCCTCATGCCCGGGCGCCTCCAATCAGTTCAACCACGGCGTCGAGCAAGGCGTCGTCATGAAAACTGGCTTTGGCTAAATAATAGTCGGCGCCCGCGTCGAGTCCACGACGTCGGTCTTCTTCACGATCCTTGTAGGAAACCACCATCACCGGCAACGATTGCAGGCGACTGTCACGACGCAAAAGTGTGACCAATTCAATACCGTCCATGCGAGGCATATCAATATCAGTGATAAGCAGGTCGAAGTCCTCGGAGCGCAATGCGTTCCAGCCATCCATGCCATCGACCGCAACAGCGACTTCATAACCACGATTGAGTAATAATTTGCGTTGCAGCTCGCGTACGGTCAGCGAGTCGTCTACCACCAGCACGCGCTTGCGCGGTGCTTCGGTGGCCTGCTGGCTGCGCCGGGCGATACGTTCCAGGCGGCCGGTGTTGAGCAATTTATCCACCGAACGCAACATGTCTTCGACATCGACGATCAACACCACCGAGCCGTCATCGAGCAAGGCCCCTGCGGAAATATCCTGGACCTTGCCCAGACGATCATCCAGCGGCAACACCACCAGGGTGCGTTCACCGATAAAGCGCTCCACGGCAATCCCGTACACGGCATCGCGCTCGCGGATCACCACGACTTTCAGGGTTTGCGAAGGACTCTGCCCCGGTGGGCGCTGCAGCAACTGGCTGGCGGCAACCAGGCCCACATGCCGGCCCTCGTGCCAGAAATGCTGGCGGCCTTCCAGTTGCACAATGTCGTCGGGAGCCAGGTCACACATGCGTTCAATGTGGGCCAGGGGGAAGGCATAGGCTTCTTCGCCCACGTCCACCACCAGGCTGCGCACCACCGACAAGGTCAACGGCACTTCCAGATGGAAGCGACTGCCCTGCCCCGCCGTCTGCTCCAGTACCACCGCGCCACGCAGTTGGCGAACCATGTGCTGCACCGCATCCAGGCCAACGCCACGACCGGACACCTCGGTGACCTTGTCGCGCAAGCTGAACCCCGGCAGGAACAGGAACGTCAGTAATTCCTCTTCGCTCAGGCGCAGGGCAGTTTCCACCGGCGACAGATTACGTTCGACAATGGTGCCGCGCAGCCGCTCCAGGTCGACACCGTTGCCGTCGTCGCTCAATTCCAGTACCAGCAACCCGGCTTGATGGGACGCACGCAGGCGGATCAGGCCTTCCGCCGGTTTGCCTGCCAGCAGCCGCTGCTCGGGCGTTTCGATGCCGTGGTCGACAGCATTGCGCAGTAAATGAGTGAGCGGTGCTTCAAGTTTTTCCAGGACGTCTCGATCGACCTGGGTCTTTTCGCCTTCGATTTCCAGGCGCACTTGCTTGCCCAGGCTGCGACCGAGGTCACGCACCATGCGCACCTGCCCCGCCAGCACGTCGGCAAACGGTCGCATGCGGCAGGCCAGCGCGGTGTCGTATAGCACCTGGGCGCGCTGGCCTGCCTGCCAGGCGTACTCGTCAAGTTCCGCGTTTTTATCCGCCAGCAGTGCCTGAGCTTCGCTCAACAAGCGGCGGGTATCGGCCAGGGCTTCCTGAGTCTCAAGATTCAAATCCAGGTGCTTGAGGTGACCGTCCAGGGTATCGAGGGCGCGCAGGCTGTTGCTTTGAATGCGCTTGAGGCGTTGCATACTGGCCAGGTGAGGCTTGAGCCGCTGGGTTTCCACCAGGGACTTGCTCGACAGGTCCAACAGGCTGTTCAAGCGCTCGGCGGTGACCCGCAGCACGCGCTCGCCACCCTCGGTGATGCGCTTGTTCTGACGCGGTGGCTCACTGCTGACGGGCGGTGCAACCTCTGGCTCTTGCGGCAATGCTTCAACGATAGGCGCCGGAGCAGGCTCGGGCTCAGCTTTTGGCGCAGGCGTAGCGGGTGGCTGCGCCGGGTCAAGCAGACGCTCCATCAACGCCACGTACGCCTGGATATCCAACGGCCCCACGCTGTTGCCTGGCGTGGCGATACGCATCAGCAGGTCAGTGCCTTGCAACAACGCATCGATATGTTCCGGTTGCAGGTACAGACGACCTTCCTGGGCGCTGACCAGGCAGTCCTCCATGACGTGGGCCACGCTGACCCCGGCATCCACGCCAACAATCCGCGCCGCTCCCTTGAGCGAATGTGCGGCGCGCATACAGGCTTCAAGTTGATCCGCCTGCGTCGGGTTGCGCTCCAGGGCCAGCAGGCCGGCGCTCAAGACCTGGGTTTGCGCATCGGCCTCCAGGCTGAACAGCTCCAACAGCGAGGCATCACGCATCTGATCGGGGGTCATGCGAGGCTCCGGGTCACGGCGGACAACAATTGCGTTTCGTCCAGCCAGCGCAGGCTGCGGCCTTTGAACTGCAACACACCTTGGGTATAGCGTGCGCTGGCCTGGGTACCGGAGGCCGAGGCCGCGTTCAAGGTGCGCTCATCGATGGCATGAATGCCATCCACCTCATCCACCGGCACGACGATCGGACCGTCCTGGGCGGCAATGATCAACATGCGCGGCATGATCCGCCCGCCACTGGGCACGCTGCTGGTGCTGTCCAGGCCCAGCAGTTCCACCAGCGACAGGCACGCCACCAGCGCACCTCGCACGTTGGCCACCCCCAGCAGCGCACGGGAACGTTGGTGCGGCAAGGAGTGGATCGGTTGCAATGGCGCCACTTCCACCAGGCAGCGGGTGGCGATACCGAGCCATTCTTCACCGAGGCGGAACATCAACAGCGAACGGGTGACCACCTCGCTACCCGCTTCGGCGGCGGCCTGCGGGCGCTGATCATCCTGCTGCAGGGCATAGCGGTCGAGCAGGCGCGTGGCGGCGGCGGAATACACCGAGCAGTTGCGGCAGTGAATATGCTCGTCCAGCAGTGGGCAGGACCTGTCGCCATGAATGCCGATACGGTTCCAGCAGTCATCGATGGCTTGGGTATCGGTCAGCGTCAGGTCCAGGCCTGCGGTGTCGAGCGCGTCAGGGCTGTTCATCGTTCGGACTCACTGTGTGCTCGCTCGCTACGGGCGGCGCGGGCCTGTAGCCGGCGCGCTCCCGCACTGTCGCCCTGGGATTCGAGCAACGCGGCCAAATGCATCAAGGCCTGCGAATGCTGCGGTTCCAGGTACAAGGCTTTTCGGTAATACCCCTGGGCTTCCAAGGCGCTGCCGGCAACATCGCTGAGCAACCCCAACCAGTAGAACACCTGGGCAACCGGCGGGTGGCTGCTTAAATAACGCTCACAGGCGGCCCGGGCCTCGGCACTTTTGCCTTCATTGGCCAGGGTCGCGATCTGGCCGAGCAAATCCCCTGCGTCGGTGTGGGGCACCTTGACCGGCGGCACCTGAGTGCTGACCGTGCTGAACGGACGCGGCTTGAGTGGTATCGGTGCTGCACTGCGCTGCGGTGCTGGCGCAGGCATCGGCACGAATACCGGCGGCGGGGTCTGCTCTATGTGTCGACTGAAGGCAAAGGATTGCGGCACGCCAATCGAACGCATGCCATGGCGCCCCAGCAGGCTGCCCTCGGCCGGGCCGATAAACAGCACACCGTCCACGTGAGTCAGTTCCTTGAGCACATCAAAGACTTGCTTCTGGGTCGGCTGGTCGAAGTAGATCAACAGGTTGCGGCAGAACACAAAATCGTAGGTCGGCTCGTTGGCCAGCAGTGTCGGGTCGAGCAAATTGCCCACTTGCAGACGCACTTGCTCGCGCACCCGGTCGGCGATGCGGTAACCGCCCGTTTCTTCTGTGAAGTGGCGGTCGCGAAATTCGAGATCGGCCCCGCGAAACGAGTTCTTGCCGTACACACCGCGCCGGGCACGTTCCACCGACAGCGGGCTGACGTCCATCCCCTGAACCTTGAACTGATGGGGCGCCAGGCCCGCATCCAACAAGGCCATGGCAATCGAATAGGGCTCTTCGCCAGTCGAACACGGCAGGCTGAGGATGCGCAGCGCGCGCATCTGCTTGATCTCGGCCAGGCGCAGCAGGGCCAGGCGAGCCAAGGTCGCGAAGGATTCGGGATAGCGGAAAAACCAGGTCTCGGGAACGATCACCGCTTCGATCAGTGCCTGCTGCTCGTCGTGGGAATGTTGCAGGAGCTGCCAGTAAGCTTCCGTCGACTGCGCCTGGGAGGCTTGGCAGCGCTGGCGCACCGCACGCTCGATGATCGCCTCGCCCACCGAGGCAACGTCCAGGCCGATGCGTTCTTTCAAGAACGCCGAAAAACGCGGGTCACTGCTCATAGGCTTAACTCGGCGCAAAACAGCAAGGCGCGTACTTCAGCGCTCAGCAGTTCGGCAATGCCAATCCACTGCATCAAGCCCTGTGCATCCTCGCGTACCGGCCCCAGGTAGGGCGCCTGCTGGTTGTCCACGCCATAAGGCTGGAACTCGGCGGGGTCGCAACGCAGGGTGTCGGTGGCCTGCTCCAGGATCAGCCCCAGCCCACGCGCTTCACTCCAGGGTTGCGGCTGGTAGTTGACCAGCACCAGCCGCGTGCTGGTGCGAGCCTGGGCCGGGGTGCCGAACGTCAGGGCACTGACATCGATTACCGGCACCAGCGTACCGCGATGCGCAAAAATACCCGCCACCCACAGTGGCGCATGGGCGATGGGTTTGAGCGGCAGGCGCGGCAGCACCTCCGCCACTTCGGTGGCCTTGAGGGCAAAGCGTTCGTTGCCGATGCGAAACACCAGGAACAACGCCGTTTTCGCTGCCGGGACGGCGACGCGTTTAGCCGCGAGATCGCTCATCAGACTTTGAAACGCGACACGCCACTGCGCAGACCCACCGCGACCTGGCTCAGCTCATCAATGGCAAAGCTGGCCTGACGCAGGGATTCGACGGTCTGGCTGCTGGCATCGCCCAATTGCACCAGCGCGTGGTTGATCTGTTCGGCGCCGGTGGCCTGGGCCTGCATGCCTTCGTTGACCATCAACACCCGCGGCGCCAGGGCCTGTACCTGGTGGATGATCTGCGACAGTTGCTCGCCCACTTGCTGCACTTCGAACATACCCCGGCGGACTTCCTCGGAGAACTTGTCCATGCCCATCACGCCCGCCGACACCGCTGACTGGATCTCACGCACCATTTGCTCGATGTCGTAGGTTGCCACGGCAGTCTGGTCGGCCAGGCGGCGCACTTCGGTGGCCACCACGGCAAAGCCGCGACCGTACTCACCAGCTTTCTCCGCCTCGATGGCGGCATTGAGAGACAACAGATTGGTCTGGTCAGCCACCTTGACGATGGTCACCACCACCTGGTTGATGTTGCCGGCCTTCTCATTGAGGATCGCCAGCTTGGCGTTGACCAGGTCGGCGGCGCCCATCACCGAGTGCATGGTCTCTTCCATGCGTGCCAGGCCCTGCTGGCCGGAACCGGCGGCCACCGAGGCCTGGTCGGCGGCGGTGGACACTTCGGTCATGGTACGCACCAGGTCCTTGGACGTGGCCGCAATCTCGCGGGAGGTGGCGCCGATTTCCGTGGTGGTGGCTGCGGTTTCCGTGGCGGTGGCCTGTTGCTGCTTGGAGGTCGCGGCGATCTCGGTGACCGAGGTGGTGACCTGCACCGACGAACGCTGCGCCTGGGACACCAGGGCAGTCAGCTCGGTCATCATGTCGTTGAAGCCGGTTTCGACCGCGTTGAATTCGTCCTTGCGCTCCAGGTTCAGGCGCTTGCTCAGGTCGCCGGTACGCATGACTTCGAGGATCTGCACGATACGCTGCATCGGCGCCATGATCGCGCGCATCAGCAACAGGCCGCACAGCGCCGCGGCGAGAATCGCCAGCAGCAGCGAGACGCCCATGCTGACCTTTGCCGCTGCTACGGCATCATCGATGGCAGCGGTGGCATTGTCGGCGACCTGTTTGTTCTCATTGATGATGTCGTTGAGCTTCATGCGGCCTGCGGTCCAGGCGGGGGTCAGTTGCTCGTTGAACAGCCTCAGCGCCTCGGCCGGGTTGTTGCTCTGATGAGCCGCCAGGACCTGGGCAAGAATGGCGTTGTAGTTCTGGTGCAGTTTTTCGAAGGCATCGAATTCGGTGCGATCCTGGGTGATATTGATCGTGCCCGCGTAACTGGCCATGTGCTGCTCAAGCCGCGCTTCGAATGACTTGTAGTCCTGCTTGTCTTCATCGGAAATGCCCTGGTTTTCGTGGATCCCGACCAGTTCCTGGGTTTGCAGGTAGCTGTCGACCCAGGCACTGCGGATCATCGAACTGAAAAACACGCCGGGCACGGCGTCGTCGCGCACGGAGTTTTCGCTGGCTTCGATCTTGAGCAGGCGCGAATAGGAGAGCACCACCATCAGCAGCATGATGGCGATAATTACCGCAAAGCTCGCCAAAATCCTTTGGCGCAGGGTCCAGTTCTTCACAGTAATTCCTCACAGGGGCATTCAAATGGAGGGGAGTATAGCTGAGCGGATGCTCGGGTTTATCAACGCTTTTGAGGGGGGATCCACAGAATGCGTAAGTGGGATGGGTGGTACGTGTGCCTAGGGAGATCCAACTGATGGGCCGCAGTTCAAATGTGGGAGGGGGGCTTGCTCCCGATGGCGGTCTTGTAGTCGACCGGGATCTTGGATCAGACCGAGTACATATCCATTGCTGCGGTAACGGTTGCTATTGGTTCCGCTTTTACAGCGGGTCACTTTTGGAAAAGAGCCCGGAATGCCGGCCCAGCCAAAAGTAACCAAAAGGGCTCTTGCCCCACCACTCGGCACCTCGCTTAGGCTCGGTGTGCCCGTAATCCGCCATGGATTTGGGAGGCCGCCGCCACGCGCCATCCATGGCGCGGGGCGGCTAAACCGGCATCCCTG
>NZ_SPKP01000015.1:46107-247203 GCF_023127835.1 Pseudomonas sp. B329
GGCGTGGTTTGACGGGGCGCCTAAGATCAAGATCAAAAGCAGATCAAGAGCGGCTCGCTTCGCATCGTGGTTAGCGGGGCAGAGCTGCGTTGAGCCGCACTTGCTTTTCCAACTCCAGCTTTAAGCCGGGTTCAAGTTTCAGTTGGCGGGCCAGTTCATCCAGGTAGGCTTTTTCCATGAAATTTTCCTCATCCACCAGCATTACGCTGGCGATGTACATTTCGGCGGCCATTTCCGGGGTGCTGGCGGCGCGGGCGACGTCGGTGGGGTCCAGGGGCTTGTTGAGTTCGGCGTGCAGCCAGTGTTGCAGTTCCTGGTCGTTGTCCAGCTTGGTGAATTCGCCTTCGATCAACGCGCGCTCGCGCTCATCCACATGGCCGTCTGCCTTTGCGGCGGCCACCAGTGCCTTGAGAATGCCCTGGCTGTGTTGTTCAACCTGGGCCGGAGGCAGGCGGTCGATGGTTTGTGGTTCGCCTTGGGGGGCGCTGGCTTGCTGGGCTTGCCAGTTGCCGTAGGCTTTATAGGCAATCACACCCAATGCGGCCAGGCCGCCGTAGGTCAGGGCCTTGCCGCCGAATTTGCGCGCTTTTTTGTTGCCCAGCAGCAAGCCCATGGCTCCGGCCGCCAGGGCGCCGCCACCGGCACCGCCGAGCATGCTGCCCAGCCCGCTACCGCCGAGTAAACCGCCAAGGGCGCTTTTGTCGCTGGATTTGCGTTGGCCGCCAGCCTTGTTTTGCAACATATCCTGGCCAGACTTGAGCAACTGATCGAGCAATCCGCGGGTATTCATTCGTAGCCTCCAGACACTTGGGTTCATAGGACCAATAGGCCCCCAGCGTAAGACGAAGTGCCAAAAAGCCGCGATCTAGAGTGCTTCCAGATGTAACGCGGGTATTCGACCAGGAAATGTCTTGTTGCATATGCAGCGCCATCATCCCGCCATCAATCAATTTGCCTTGTTCATCGAACCGCTTAAGCTATCCGGCGTCTGTTTATTGTCCGTTGCGTTTGGCCGAAGGCATGTCCGAACCGTTATTTCTGATCCGCTACGTGCCAGGAACGGCGCGGGATTTGCTCACGACAGGTTGTCTCTATGCACCGCAGGAATTTGCTCAAAGCATCCATGGCCATTGCGGCTTACACCGGTTTGTCGGCCAGCGGCCTGCTGGCCGCGCAGGCTTGGGCCGGGAACCGTGCCGCCGACGGCAAAGCCGTGGCGTTCGATTTCGAAGCGCTCAAGGCGCAAGCCAAGCAACTGGCCACCCGTGGCTATCAAGACACTAAGCAGGTGCTGCCGCCAACCCTGGCCACCATGACCCCGCAGAATTTCAACGCCATTGGCTACGACGGTAACCATTCGTTGTGGAAAGAGTTGAACGGCCAACTGGACGTGCAATTCTTCCATGTCGGCATGGGCTTCAAGACGCCGGTGCGCATGCACAGTGTCGACCCCAAGACCCGTGAAGCCCGCGAAGTGCATTTCCGCCCTTCACTGTTCAACTATGAAAAAACCACGGTGGACACCCAGCAACTGACCGGCGACCTGGGTTTTTCCGGCTTCAAGCTGTTCAAGGCGCCGGAGCTGGACCGCCATGACGTGCTGTCGTTTCTCGGCGCCAGCTACTTTCGCGCGGTGGACTCCACCGGCCAATATGGCCTGTCGGCCCGCGGCCTGGCGATTGATACCTACGCGAAAAAACGCGAGGAATTCCCCGACTTCACGCAGTTCTGGTTCGAAACTCCGGACAAGAATGCCACCCGCTTTGTGGTCTACGCCCTGCTTGACTCGCCAAGCGCCACCGGCGCCTACCGCTTCGATATCGACTGCCAGGCCAACCAGGTGGTGATGGCAATCGACGCGCACATCAATGCACGCACTGCCATCGAACAATTGGGCATCGCCCCCATGACCAGCATGTTCAGCTGCGGCACCCATGAGCGGCGCATGTGCGACACCATCCACCCGCAAATCCACGATTCGGACCGCTTGGCCATGTGGCGCGGCAATGGCGAGTGGATCTGCCGCCCGCTGAACAACCCGGCCAAGCTGCAATTCAACGCGTTCGCCGACACCGACCCCAAAGGCTTCGGCCTTGTGCAGACCGACCATGAGTTCGCCAGCTACCAGGACACCGTCGACTGGTACAGCAAGCGCCCAAGCCTGTGGGTTGAACCTACCACCGCGTGGGGCGAAGGCTCGATCGACCTGCTGGAGATCCCCACCACCGGCGAAACCCTGGACAATATCGTCGCCTTCTGGACCCCGAAAAAGCCCGTAGCCGCGGGTGATTCGCTCAACTATGGCTACAAGTTGTACTGGAGCGCACTGCCACCGGTGAGCACGCCGCTGGCGCAGGTCGACGCAACCCGGTCAGGCATGGGTGGTTTCACCGAAGGCTGGGCGCCCGGCGAGCATTACCCGAAGGTGTGGGCGCGGCGTTTCGCCGTAGACTTCAAAGGCGGCGGGCTGGATCGCCTGCCAGCGGGCACCGGCATCGAGCCGGTGGTGACCTGCTCCCATGGTGAGGTGAAGGATTTCAGCGTGCTGGTGCTGGATAACATCAAGGGCTATCGCATCCTGTTCGACTGGTACCCCACCAGCGACAGTGTGGAGCCGGTGGAGCTGCGCCTGTTTATTCGCACCCAGGACCGCACCCTGAGCGAAACCTGGCTGTATCAGTACTTCCCGCCCGCACCGGAGCAGCGCAAGTACACCTGAAATTAACCGCCTGATCATTCCCACGTCGCAGCGTGGGAATGATCGCAGGTGGCTTAGAACCGCGATACGCTTTTCATTGCGCCAATCAGATACCGCATCGCCATCTGATCACTCTCAGTCAGCGCCCGGTACTGGGCCAGCAACTCCATTTCATCCGAACTCAACCTTCGACCCCGCAATGACATACGGCGGCTCAGAAAAGACGCCATCGCACCCGCTACGCCATAGGATTTGGCCATGGACCACTACTCCTGATATCAGTCAAATACTCCTGGTGCCCATTTCCAAACTCCCCCGAAGCACAACGCTTTCGTGGTCAAGCAGCCTACCTCCCTGGGCTAGGAACCAGGCTAACCCTAAGCTTAGAAACTATCTCGTGGCACGTGGGATTTTTTTAGAGTATTCACTTAAAAAAATGGCCTCGGTAATAAAACCCTACAGCGCTTGCTTACGCCGTGGTCGATACAGGACGCGAGTTCTGGCAACCGCAAGAAAAAACCCACCGTATCAGGGTGGGTTCGACCTAACTGTGCGCGGGATCAATCCCGCAGATCCGACTCATGAATCGGCTGGTCCCGATGGGTTGCCCGCTGGTACTGCGCCGGCCAGATAGCCTTGCGCCCGCCCAAGTCATCGTCGGCATGCAGCGGCCAGTACGGGTCGCGCAGCAGTTCACGGGCCAGGAAGATGATGTCGGCCTGGCAGGTGCGCAGGATGTGCTCGGCCTGGGCCGGTTCGGTAATCATGCCAACCGTGCCGGTGGCGATGCCCGACTCCTTGCGCACGCGCTCGGCGAAGCGCGTCTGGTAGCCAGGGCCGGTGGGGATCTCGGCATTGGCGGCGGTGCCGCCGGAGGACACATCGATCAGGTCAACACCCAAGTCTTTCAGGCGGCGCGCCAATTCCACGGTTTCATCCGGGTTCCAGCCGTCCTCCACCCAATCGGTGGCCGATACCCGCACAAACAGTGGCAACTCCTGAGGCCAGGCCGCACGTACGGCCTTGGTCACCTCCAGTACCAGGCGAATGCGGTTTTCGAACGAGCCGCCGTAGTGGTCCTGACGCTGGTTGCTGATGGGCGAGAGAAACTGGTGCAGCAGGTAGCCATGGGCAGCATGGATTTCCACCACTTCAAAACCTGCGGTCAAGGCGCGTTTGGCGGCAGCGACAAAGTCGGCGATTACTTGCTGGATCTGCCCTTCGTCCAATTGCTTGGGCTGGGTGTGATTGGGGTCGAAGGCAATCGGCGAAGGGCCCACCGGCACCCACCCGCCCTCCTCCGGCTTGACGCTGCCATGCTTGCCGATCCAGGGCCGATGGGTGCTGGCCTTGCGCCCGGCATGGGCCAGTTGAATACCCGCCACCGCGCCCTGGGCCGCGATAAAGCGCGTGATACGCCGCAGCGGCTCGATCTGGGCGTCGTTCCACAGGCCCAGGTCCTGGGCGGTGATGCGCCCGTCGGCCGTCACGGCGGTGGCTTCGGTGAAAATCAGCCCCGCGCCCCCCACGGCTCGGCTGCCGAGATGCACCAGGTGCCAGTCATTGGCCAGGCCGTCGTCGCTGGAGTATTGGCACATCGGCGAGACCGCGATGCGGTTGAGCAGGGTCAATTGGCGCAGGGTATAGGGTTCGAGCAGCTGACTCATGGCGCACCTCTTCTGGGTTCTATGGGCACTGTTCAACAGTGTTTAGAGCCTAGTCGACAACCACCGATTGCACAGGGTTCAGAAAGGAAAGCGGGAGCCGATTGCCGGCTCCCGTTATGCAGCGCCTTACATTTCGACCTGGGTGCCCAGCTCGATCACACGGTTTACCGGCAGCTTGAAGAAGCGCAGGTTACCGTTGGCGTTCTTCAACATGAAGGCGAACAAGGTTTCGCGCCAGCGCGCCATGCCCTTGATGCGCGAGGCGATCACGGTCTCGCGGCTGAGGAAATAGGTGGTGCGCATCGGGCTGAAATCCAGATCATCCAGATGGCACAGCTTCAGCGCTTCGGGCACGTCCGGTTCATCGGTGAACCCGAAATGCAGGATCACGCGAAAGAAGCCTTCGCCGTAGGAGTCCACCTCGAAACGCCGTGCGGCAGGCACCCGTGGAATGTCTTCGTAGACCACCGTCAGCAACACCACCTGCTCATGCAGCACCTGGTTGTGCAACAGGTTATGCAACAGCGCGTGGGGCACCGCATCCGGGCGCGCGGTCAGGAACACCGCCGTGCCCTGCACGCGATGAGGCGGCTGCACGCGGATGCTGCTGATAAAAATCGGCAATGGCAGCCCACCCTCGTCGAGGCGCTCGACCAGCAATTGCTTGCCGCGCTTCCAGGTGGTCATCAACACGAACAACACGATCCCCGCCAGTACCGGGAACGCGCCGCCCTGGATCACCTTGGGCACGTTGGCGGCGAAAAACAGACCGTCCACCAGCAAGCAGCAGAGCAACACCGGCACCGCCAGCACCGGCGGCCACTTCCACAGCAACAGCATGACCGCCGACACCAGGATGGTGGTCATCAGCATGGTGCCGGTCACCGCTACGCCGTAGGCCGACGCCAGGGCACCGGAAGATTCGAAGCCCAGCACCAGCAGGATCACGCCCACCATCAACGACCAGTTCACAGCGCCGATGTAGATCTGGCCTTGCTCGGCACTCGAAGTGTGCTGGATGTGCATACGCGGGATGTAACCCAACTGGATCGCCTGGCGGGTCAACGAGAACGCACCGGAAATGACTGCCTGGGACGCGATCACGGTCGCCAGGGTGGACAAGCCCACCAGCGGGATCAGCGCCCAGCTCGGTGCCAGCAGGTAAAACGGGTTGCGCGCGGCCTCCGGATCGCCCAGCAGCATCGCGCCCTGGCCGAAATAGTTGAGCACCAGCGCCGGCAGCACCAGGATGAACCAGGCACGGGCGATGGGCTTGCGCCCGAAGTGGCCCATGTCGGCGTACAACGCTTCGGCGCCGGTCAAGGCCAGCACCACCGCGCCAAGAATCGCCACGCCGATGCCGGGGTGAACCATAAAGAAGCGCACGCCCCATGCAGGGTTCAGCGCATTCAATACTTCAGGCTGCTGCAGAATGCCGTACACCCCGAGACCGCCCAGCACCAGGAACCAGGTGACCATCACCGGACCGAACAGCTTGCCGATACGATCGGTGCCGTGTTTCTGGATCAGAAACAGCGCCACCAGCACGATCAACGCAATGGGCACCACCCATTTTTCCAGGCCGTCGAACGCCAGCTCCAGGCCTTCAATGGCCGACAATACCGAAATCGCCGGGGTGATCATGCTGTCGCCATAAAAGAGTGCCGCGCCACACAGGCCGCACACCACCAGGAAACTGCGCAATTTAGCGCGCTCCCCAGCAGCCCGCCGCGCCAACGCCGTGAGCGCCATGATGCCGCCCTCGCCCTGGTTGTCGGCACGTAGCACGAACAACATGTACTTGATCGACACCACCCAGATCAGAGACCAGAAGATCAGCGCCAGTATCCCCAAGACGCCGTCATGGTTGACCTGTACTCCGTAACCGCCGTTGAACACCTCTTTAAGGGTGTAGAGCGGGCTGGTCCCGATATCGCCATAAACCACCCCGACTGCCGCCACCAGCATGCCAATCGGCTTGGCGTTTGAATGCTCGGCACCTGCTGCCTGACTACTTGCCTGACCCATCAACCACTCCTGCCCTTTGACCCAAGGTCTTTTATAAACAGCACGACTAAGCTGACCCTAGCATGCGCTGTTTTACTTCTCGAAACAGACGTTTTATTGACCCAAGGGCATTACCCGTGCGCAACGGCGCGAAGCATAGCGCAGCACTCGTCGCATTTCGCTGTTCCAGTAGCTGAGACGTCGCTTTATGTAGTCAGCAATGACTGAGGCGGCATTTTGGCGCCTTTTTGCCTGCATTGATGACATCGCGGCCAACCGTATATGTTGGCCCGGCTCAGCAGGGTTGCCTCAGAAACTACTTGATCAGCTTGGCCGATCAATAAATTACGATCCGGCATGTCACCTTCAGTCCATATAAAAACTCAATCATCGCCCTGTCTCTTTTAAGGTACATTGCTCATGTACGAAGTGAAACATGTGCTGTCAGTCAATGGCGTGGATATCTACCAAGCTTGGCTAGACACCGTGCAAGACACACGTTCAAAAGCAAGAATCACTGCCAGAGTGGACCGCGCTTCGTTGGGTCACTTTGGCGTTACCGAGCCAGTAGGTGATGGAGTCTTTGAGATGAAGCTCGACTTCGGGCCTGGATTTCGCGTCTATTACGCAATCCAGGATCGAAAAATTGTGTTTCTGCTAGGCGGAGGCTCAAAGGCCAGACAGCAAAACGACATCAATCAGGCCAAGGCTCTCTGGACGTCTTATAAGGGGCAGCAAAAATGACCAGTCGGACTCGCTCTCATGAAGATAGCGTTCTTGAAATGCTCCAAGACGACGAGGCGTTTGCTCTCGAGTATCTCTCTGTAGCTCTTGAGGAAATCGATGAAGCGGGTGGTGAGGACGCCTTCCTTGTTGCTGTCCGCCGAGTCGCGGAAGCCCGTGGCGGAATGCTTAGCTTGTCGCAAAACACAGGGCTCAATAGGGCTAATCTCTACAGGTCCATCGCTGTGGGCGGCGATCCAAAGCTCTCCACCCTCCTGAAAGTACTTCAGGCATTAGGTGTGGGCATGTCTAAAGTCGTCTCGCACCGTACAGAACAAGACGTACGCGCTTGAAAGCGTTGTAAGCACTCTGCGAATTATCCAGCGCAGCACTCGTCGCATTTCCCTGCATAAAGCTGGTCAAGTGCGCTGCCCGCCGATAGAATTGCGCACTTTTTGATCAGAGGCGCACCAAGCGCCCATCCGTTGCCTTGTCGTGCACGACCGGCAGCGTCATTCAATACCGAGGTTAGACATGTCCACCACCATCGCAAAAGCCAACCCCAAGGTTGGCTTTGTTTCCCTGGGTTGCCCGAAGGCTCTGGTCGACTCCGAGCGCATCCTCACGCAACTGCGTATGGAAGGCTATGACGTCGTGTCCACTTACCAGGACGCCGATGTGGTGGTGGTCAACACCTGCGGCTTCATTGATTCGGCCAAGGCCGAGTCTTTGGAAGTGATCGGCGAAGCCATCAAGGAAAACGGCAAGGTCATCGTCACCGGCTGCATGGGCGTGGAAGAAGGCAATATCCGTAACGTGCACCCGAGTGTGCTGGCGGTGACCGGCCCGCAGCAGTACGAGCAGGTGGTCAACGCCGTGCACGAAGTGGTGCCGCCACGCCAGGACCACAACCCGCTGATCGACCTGGTGCCGCCTCAAGGTATCAAACTGACCCCACGCCACTACGCGTACCTGAAGATATCCGAGGGCTGCAACCACAGCTGCAGCTTCTGCATCATCCCGTCGATGCGCGGCAAACTGGTGAGCCGCCCGGTGGGTGATGTGCTTGACGAGGCCCAGCGCCTGGTCAAATCCGGCGTCAAGGAGCTGCTGGTGATCTCCCAGGACACCAGCGCCTACGGCGTCGACGTGAAATACCGCACTGGCTTCTGGAACGGCGCGCCGGTGAAAACCCGCATGACCGAACTCTGCGAAGCCCTCAGCAGCCTGGGCGTATGGGTGCGCCTGCACTACGTTTACCCGTACCCGCACGTGGACGAGCTGATCCCGTTGATGGCCGCCGGCAAGATCCTGCCGTACCTGGACATCCCGTTCCAACACGCCAGCCCCAAAGTGCTCAAGGCAATGAAACGCCCGGCGTTCGAAGACAAGACCCTGGCGCGTATCAAGAACTGGCGCGAGATCTGCCCGGAGCTGATCATCCGCTCCACCTTCATCGTCGGTTTCCCCGGCGAGACCGAAGAAGACTTCCAGTACCTGCTCGACTGGCTGACCGAAGCGCAGCTGGACCGCGTCGGCTGCTTCCAGTACTCGCCGGTGGAAGGCGCTCCGGCCAACCTGCTGGACCTGGCCGTGGTGCCGGACGACGTCAAGCAAGATCGTTGGGAGCGCTTCATGGCGCACCAGCAGGCGATCAGCTCGGCGCGTCTGCAACTGCGCATCGGCAAGGAAATCGAAGTGCTGATCGACGAAGTCGACGAGCAAGGCGCCGTTGGCCGCTGCTTCTTCGATGCGCCGGAAATCGACGGCAACGTGTTTATTGACGATGCCAGCGGCTTGAAGCCGGGCGACAAGGTCTGGTGCACCGTGACCGACGCCGACGAGTACGACTTGTGGGCTGAAAAGCGCGACTGAAGCGTGTTTGCGTAATATTTTGAAAAAGCCCCGCCTCTGACAAGATGCGGGGCTTTTTTAGGTCTATCGTTTTGCTCATCAGCGCAAATAACGCCAAGAGGCAGCGGTCATGCGACAGCATTCGGTCATCTATACGCCTAAATCCAGCGACTACCCGCGCCTGGCGCAGATCTGGGAAGCCTCAGTACGCGCCACCCACAACTTCCTGCCGGACAGCTATATCGACCGGTTGAAAAACCTGGTGCTGACCCGCTACCTGGATGCGGTGATGCTGATCTGCACCAAGGACTCGCGCCAGCGCATCACCGGGTTCGCCGGGGTGGTGGCCGGCAAGGTGGAAATGCTGTTTATCGACCCGCAACACCGTGGCCAGGGCCTGGGCCGGCAATTGCTGGGCTATGCCATCGAACACCTGAACGCCGAGGAACTGGACGTCAACGAGCAGAACCCCCAGGCGCTGGGCTTTTACCTCAAGCAGGGCTTCGAGGTGATCGGACGCACGGAGCATGATGGCCTTGGGCAGCCTTACCCGTTGCTGCATATGCGTTTGCGCCAGCTGCAACAACAGGCGCGCCAGGGCTAAATGAAATGGGCTCGGGATTAACCGGCGCCAGGCAGGTACAATAGCCGCCCCCTTTTGTTACGGCCCTTGTCATGACTGACCCCATACGCCTCTCCAAACGCCTTATCGAACTGGTCGGTTGCTCCCGTCGGGAGGCTGAGCTGTTTATCGAAGGCGGCTGGGTCTCGGTGGACGGCGAAGTGATCGACGAGCCGCAGTTCAAGGTCACAACCGAAAAAGTCGAGCTGGACCCAGAGGCCAAAGCCACCCCACCAGAGCCGGTGACCATTCTGTTGCACGCGCCGGCAGGCATGGACGCTGAAACCGCCATGGCCACGATCAGCGCCGAGACCTTGTCTGAAGAACACCGCTTCAGCAAGCGCCCGCTCAAGGGACATTTCCTGCGCCTGACCGCCAGCGCCGACTTGCAAGCCAAGGCCAGCGGCTTGCTGGTGTTCACCCAGGACTGGAAGATTCTGCGCAAGTTGACCGCCGATGCCGCCAAGATCGAGCAGGAGTACGTAGTAGAAGTCGAAGGCGACATGGTTGCCCACGGCCTCAACCGCCTGAACCACGGCCTGACCTACAAAGGTAAGGAACTGCCCGCCGTGAAAGCCAGCTGGCAGAACGAAAACCGCCTGCGCTTTGCGATGAAAAACCCGCAACCCGGCGTTATCGCGCTGTTCTGCGAAGCTGTTGGCCTGAAAGTCATCGCCATCCGCCGTATCCGCATCGGCGGCGTGTCCATTGGCAAGGTGCCAGTGGGCCAATGGCGCTACCTGTCCGGCAAAGAGAAGTTCTAAGCCGTTCCCCTTTTCCCGACACCGCCTGATTGGGCGGCGTCATCAGTTCAATAGCAGGATTGCTCACCATGATTCACAACGACGTACTGCGCAGCGTGCGCTACATGCTCGACATCAGCGACAACAAGATGGTCGAGATCATCAAGCTCGGCGGCATGGACGTGACCAAGGAAGACCTGCTGACCTACCTCAAGAAAGATGAGGAAGAAGGCTTCGTGTTCTGCCCGGATGAAGTCATGGCTCACTTCCTCGATGGCTTGGTCATCTTCAAGCGCGGCAAGGACGAAAGCCGTCCACCGCAGCCGATCGAAACGCCGGTGACCAACAACATCATCCTGAAAAAGCTGCGCGTGGCCTTCGAACTGAAGGAAGACGACATGCATGCCATCCTCAAGGCAGCGGAGTTCCCGGTGTCCAAGCCAGAGCTGAGCGCGCTGTTCCGCAAGTTCGGCCATACCAACTACCGCACCTGTGGTGATCAGTTGCTGCGTAACTTCCTCAAGGGCCTGACCTTGCGGGTCCGTGCCTAAGCCATGAGTTACCAGGTCTCGCCCGTCGGTTTCGTACGCTCCTGCTTCAAGGAGAAGTTCGCCATCCCGCGCCAACCGCAACTGGCACCGGCTGCCCGTGGCGTGCTGGAGTTGGTGGCGCCGTTCGACCAGGGCGAGGCGGTGCAGGGGCTGGAACAGGTCAGCCATGTGTGGTTGCTGTTCCTGTTTCATCAGGCCCTTGAAGACAAGCCACGCCTGAAAGTGCGCCCGCCACGCCTGGGCGGCAATACGTCCATGGGCGTGTTTGCCACCCGTGCCACCCACCGACCTAATGGCATTGGCCAATCGGTGGTCAAGCTGGACAAGGTGGAACCGGGGCGACTGTGGATTTCCGGGATCGACTTGCTCGATGGCACGCCGGTGCTGGATATCAAGCCATATGTGCCCTATGCCGACATTGTCGACAGCGCTACCAACACCATTGCCAGCAGCGCGCCGCAACTGATTGCGGTGCAGTGGCTGAAGACGGCGCTGCAACAGGCGCAAGGCCACGCTCAACGCCTCGGCGAGCCGTTGGTGGAACTGATTGAGCAGTGTTTGGCGCAGGATCCGCGGCCGGCGTATCAGGTTCCTACGTCGGAACGGGAATACGGTGCGCAATTCTGGGATGTGGATGTGCGCTGGCACTACCCGGAACCCGGGATGATTTGTGTGCTGGAAGTGGTTCCCGCCGGATAAACCGGAGACCGAATGTGGGAGGGGGCTTGCTCCCGATAGCAGTGGGTCAGTCACCAGATGCAGTGACTGACACTCCGCCATCGGGGGCTTGCCCCCTCCCACATTTTGATCTGCTTACTGACGCGGTATTACTTCTCGACGAACGCACGCTCGATCAGGTAATCGCCCGGCTCACGCATCCGTGGCGAAACCTTCAGGCCGAAGCTGTTCAGCACTTCGCTGGTCTCATCCAACATGCTTGGGCTGCCGCACAGCATGGCGCGGTCGTCTTCGGGGTTGATCGGTGGCAGGCCGATGTCGCTGAACAGCTTGCCACTGCGCATCAGGTCGGTCAGGCGGCCTTCGTTTTCGAACGGCTCGCGGGTCACGGTCGGGTAGTAGATCAACTTGTCACGCAGGGCCTCGCCGAAGAATTCGTTCTGCGGCAGGTGCTCGGTGATGAATTCGCGGTAGGCGACTTCGTTGACGTAGCGCACGCCGTGGCACAGGATGACTTTTTCGAAACGCTCGTAGGTCTCCGGGTCCTGGATCACGCTCATGAACGGCGCGAGGCCAGTGCCGGTGCTGAGCAGGTACAGGTGTTTGCCCGGCTTCAAATCGTCAAGCACCAGGGTGCCCGTCGGTTTTTTGCTGATGATGATCTCGTCGCCTTCCTTCAAGTGCTGCAATTGGGAAGTCAGCGGGCCATCCGGCACCTTGATGCTGAAGAATTCCAGATGCTCTTCCCAGTTCGGGCTGGCAATCGAGTAAGCGCGCATGAGCGGGCGGCCGTTGGGCTGTTGCAGGCCGATCATCACGAACTGACCGTTCTCGAAGCGCAGGCCCGGATCGCGGGTGCACTTGAAGCTGAACAGAGTGTCGTTCCAGTGATGAACACTGAGGACACGCTCGTGGTTCATGTTGCTCATGTACGGGGGACTCCTGGAAATGGGTCTGCGCCAAAGGTAAGGATGCGCAATTGCACAGCATTCTAATGGCGGCGACAATATCTGTTAACTGGATTATTAAGATAAGGGTTATCGGTTATATCGATATGCGATTTACTCTCCGTCAACTGCAAGTTTTCGTCGCCGTCGCCCAGCAGGAAAGCGTCTCGCGCGCTGCTGGCCTTCTGGCCTTATCTCAATCCGCCGCCAGCACGTCGATCACCGAGCTGGAGCGTCAATCCAGCTGCCAATTGTTCGACCGCGCCGGCAAACGCCTGAGTCTCAACGCCCTCGGTCACCAGCTATTGCCCCAGGCGGTTGCACTGCTGGACCAGGCCAAAGAGATCGAGGACCTGCTCAACGGCAAGTCCGGCTTCGGCTCCTTGGCGGTCGGCGCGACCCTGACCATCGGCAATTACTTGGCGACGCTGCTGATTGGCAGCTTTATGCAGCAGCATCCCGAAAGCCAGGTGAAACTCCATGTGCAGAACACTGCACATATCGTGCATCAGGTAGCGCACTACGAAATTGACCTGGGTCTAATCGAAGGTGACTGCAGCCACCCGGATATCGAGGTGCAAACCTGGGTAGAAGACGAGCTCGTGGTGTTTTGTGCGCCCCAGCATCATCTGGCCAAACGTGGCGTGGCCAGCATGGATGAGTTGACCCACGAGGCGTGGATCCTGCGCGAACAAGGCTCGGGCACGCGCCTGACGTTTGACCAGGCCATGCGCCATCATCGCAGCGCGCTGAATATCCGTCTGGAATTGGAACACACCGAGGCGATCAAGCGGGCAGTGGAGTCGGGGTTGGGGATCGGCTGCATTTCGCGGCTGGCGCTGCGCGACGCGTTCCGCCGCGGCAGCCTGGTACCGGTGGAAACCCCGGATCTGGACCTGGCCCGGCAGTTCTACTTCATCTGGCATAAGCAGAAATACCAGACCTCGGCGATGCGCGAGTTTCTCGAACTGTGCCGCGCTTTCACCGCCGGGGTGCAGCGCAGCGACGAGATCGTACTGCCGAGTATTGCCTGATCGTTAGATCAGGATCACCGCCCACACCAGGGTGATCATGGTCAGTGCCACAAATTGCGCGGCGCTGCCCATGTCCTTGGCGTTCTTCGACAGCGGATGGCGGTCCAGGGAAATACGGTCAATGGCCGCTTCTACCGCAGAGTTGAGTAATTCGACAATCAACGCCAGCAGGCACACCGCAATCAGCAGTGCTCGCTCGACCCGGCTGACCTGCAGGAAAAAGCTCAAAGGGATCAGGATGACGTTCAACAACACCAACTGACGGAACGCCGCCTCGCCGGTGAAAGCTGCGCGCAGACCATCCAGGGAATAGCCCCCTGCATTGAAGATACGTTTGATACCGGTTTGACCCTTGAAAGGCGACATAGATGTAGGCAACTGAACCAAAGAAGTGGGGAAGCTAGATCACGCAAAGTCAAAAAAGCGTGAAGCGGCTGTAACTTAATGTTGCGAGATTGACTCAAGTTGTTGCAAGAGCAACGCCGCCTGGGTCCGGGTACGCACTCCCAGCTTACGGAAAATCGCCGTTACATGGGCCTTGATGGTCGCTTCCGACACGCTCAATTCGTAGGCAATCTGCTTGTTCAGCAAACCCTCGCAGACCATGGTCAGCACCCGAAACTGCTGGGGTGTGAGACTGGCCAGGCCATCACGGGCGGCCTTGGCTTCGTCGGACACGTTGATTTGTTCAAACGCCTGGGGCGGCCAGGACACATCGCCGTCCAATACCGCGCGCACGGCTTTCTGGATATCTTCCATCGCGCTGGACTTGGGAATGAAGCCACTGGCGCCAAACTCCTTGGAGCGCACCACCACGTCGGCTTCCTCCTGGGCCGAGACCATCACCACGGGGATCTGCGGGTATTGCCCGCGCAGCAGCACCAGCCCGGAAAAGCCGTAGGCACCGGGCATGTTCAGGTCAAGCAGCACCAGGTCCCAGTCGGATTTTTCGGTGAGGCGAGCTTCCAGTTCGGCGATGCTGGCCACTTCGACCAGGCGAACATCAGGGCCAAGCCCCAGGGTGACTGCCTGATGCAGAGCGCTGCGAAACAGCGGATGGTCATCGGCTATCAGGATTTCGTATGTGGCCATTGGTTAAATGATCCTGTTTTTTATGGCAGCCCTGATGGTTCAGGGCTCACCAATACACAAGGCGACGGCCTGGCAGCTATCGCCACAGGGCCTGCTCAACGTCAAAAGCACTTGAAACGACGTCAGGCATTCACGGTTGCGCCCCAATCGGCGCCCAGCATGACCAGCGTAGCCTGGAGGGTCAAGCACTACGCCCGCGGGCATTTTAGCGGGTTGCAGGTTTACGGTGCCATCATGCAAACGTCGTCTGGTTATACCGCCGGGATGTAGGGTGCAAGGCGAGTATGCACAGCGTCCATCGGGTCCAGCGGCATTTGGAACTTGGCAGCCAGGTAATGGGTGCTGAATACATCGAGATAGGCATCCAACACTTCGCTGGCGGCCACGTCTTCGGCCAACTCCAGACAAAGTGCCGCCACCTCGGCGGTGCAGAAATGGTCATCACGCTTGGAACGCCGCAGTTTGTAGCGTGACAACTGCTCTGGCGCCAGGCTCAGTACCGGCAAGTGCTCCAAGTAGGGGCTTTTGCGAAACATCTTGCGCGCTTCGCTCCAGGTGCCGTCCAGCAAGATAAACAGCGGGCGCTTGCCCTCCTCCATGCGCACTTCACTGACCACCCGTTCTGGTGCCACGAATTCACCGGGGAAGACAATATATGGCTGCCACTGCGGATCGGCCAACAATCTGAGCAAATCGGGGTCGACTTCGGTGCGCGACCATGCGAATGCAGTGGTGTCGTGTATGACATCAGCGATCAGCCAACCCGTGTTGCTGGGTTTCATCGGCTCAACGTCATGCATCAACAGGCACATGGCCGACTTGGCTTGTACCTGGGGCCGCCAGGCACATAAGCAGTACTCGGGAATTACCCGACAGCCGGGGCAACGCTCAGCTCGGGAACCACGATTAAGAAACGGCCTGACGGCACGCGCCAGACGCTGAGCACGCAAACGGGAAACGGCGTGGCTCATCGGGCACGCGGCGAAGAAAAGGGAATCGGCACGGAAGAAACTCGTGAAAAGCAGAAGTCCCGCAGTTTACCAGCGATACGCCTGGCTGTAGTGGCAAGGGCTCACCTATAATTGCGCGCCACTGAACGCACAGCGCAGTGGCTGGTCTATGCACCAGTAACCGAATCAGGAGAGTTTCATGCTGCGTTCCATGCTGCGCCTTGTTGCCCCATCCCTCGCCATAGCGTTGGTCTTGCCTATGGGCGCCCACGCGGCCTCGCTGCTGGAGGCTCAAATGAACAGGAAACTGCAAAGCGTCGCGGCCGAAAGCAACAAGGACCTGCCCCGGGAAATTGATGAAAAGACCCTGGAAGTGGCCTACACCGTTGAAGGTATGCAGCTGATTGATCACCTCAGCGTTCAGCCTGATCGTGCCGAACAGATGCGTGCCAACCCCAAGGCTGTGTATTTCCAGCTCGGCCGCAGCGTCTGCACCAACCCAGGCTACCGCGAGCTGATGGCCAAGGGCGCAGTGATGCGCTATGAAATCACCGAGAACAAAAGCAACCGCCCTGTGGCATCGGTCAAGTTCGTAGAAGCGGATTGCCCGGCTCCGGCGAAGAAGAAAAAGTAACCACTGCTAAACCCTCGCGCGCGGCTGTCCAGCGGCGCGCACTCCCCCGCTCCAGCTCCTGCCAACGACTAAACTACGCGATGAGTAACCAATAAGCGGTTGCCAGCCAAGGGTTTTTCGGCCCATGATCAAGCCATCCCATACGCCCGCCCACAGCTACTTCAATGCTGTTCTGTAACACTTTCAGGGCATACGCGGCCTGCCCTCCTGTGGCATGCAACGACACATGCAGTGTCGTGGCCCCGACGACGCTCTCGTCGACTATCCAGGCCCTGTAAAGAAGGAGAAGTTGAATGCCTTATGAATCCAATGATCAGTTGCTTCGTCATTTTGAAGAAAACGGGACCGACCTCACGCAGCAGGTCGACGCGCAAATCCAGTTGATCGCCCCCAACAGCCCGAATATCCCCCTTTATCGCGACATGATCCTTACCGTTCTGCGCATGGCCCAGGACGACCGGGATCGCTGGAATGCCAAGATCACCCTGCGCGCCATTCGTGAATTGGACCATGCATTTCGCTTACTCGAACAATTCAAGGACCGGCGCAAGGTGACGGTGTTCGGCTCGGCACGTACACCTGTGGAAAGCCCACTGTATGCACTGGCCCGAGAGGTGGGTGCAGCATTGGCGCGCTCCGACCTGATGGTGATCACCGGCGGTGGCGGCGGCATCATGGCGGCAGCCCACGAAGGCGCGGGCCTGGCGCACAGCCTGGGGTTCAATATCACGCTACCCTTTGAACAGCACGCCAACCCCACCATCGATGGCACCGAAAACCTGCTGTCATTCCACTTCTTCTTTACCCGCAAGTTGTTCTTCGTCAAGGAAGCCGATGCGCTGGTGTTGTGCCCAGGCGGTTTCGGCACCCTGGACGAGGCTTTGGAAGTACTGACCCTGATCCAGACTGGCAAGAGCCCGCTGGTGCCAGTAGTGTTGCTGGATGCGCCAGGCGGTGGGTTCTGGCAAGGTGCCCTGGACTTTATCCGCAGCCAGTTGGAAGCCAACCGCTACATTCTGCCTACTGACCTCAAGCTGATACGCCTGGTCTACAGCGCCGAAGAAGCAGTGGATGAAATCAACCAGTTCTATGCCAACTTCCACTCCACCCGTTGGTTGAAACGCGAGTTTGTGGTGCGCATGAACCATCCTCTCAGTGAGCGTGCTCTGGCCCATTTGCAGCAAGAGTTTGCCAGCCTGCGGCTCAGTGGCGAGTTTCAACAGCTCGCCTATACAGGCGAAGACCATGACGAACCAAGGTTCAGTCACTTGACCCGCCTGATGTTCAACTTCAATGGCCGCGACCAGGGGCGACTGCGTGAATTGGTGGATTACATCAACCTGCCGGAAAACTGGGCACAGGCCCAAGGCAAGACGCAGCAACGTGTGACGTCACTGCCGGCGTAGTTTTTTGCAGGCGAAAAAAAAGGCCCACTATTTTCATAGTGGGCCTTTTCGTTTTGGGGCGTTCAGTCGTCCATATCGCGGCCGCTCAACAAGCGGCTGATCATGTCCATCGAAAACCCGCGATAGCTCAGAAAGCGCCCTTGCTTCGCACGCTCCCTGGCGTCAATCGGAAGGTGCCCCGCAAACTTGCGGCGCCAAGTGTCTTCCAACTGCGACAGCCAGTTGATACCGCACTCACGCAGGGCAAGGTCGATATCGGCACGTTGCAGACCACGCTGGCTCAGCTCTTCACGAATCCGCGCAGGGCCGTAACCGGAGCGCGCTCGATAGGACACAAAACTTTCAAGGTAACGGGCTTCCGACAACAGCCCTTCTTCTGTCAAACGGTCGAGGGCTGCTTCGATCATCTCAGGCTCTGCGCCGCGCTGACGCAATTTACGCGTCAGCTCGACTCGGCCATGCTCGCGGCGAGCGAGCAGGTCCATTGCAGTGCGCCGAACGGCGACGAGTGTATCCAGTACAACAGTCATCGTTTGCTTCAGATGTCAGTGTCGGCTTCTTCCATCTCGTCAACCGGCTCGCGGTTAGCGGCAGCTTTCACGTCCGGCGCCGGGGTCAGCAGCTTGTCGCGAATCTGCTTCTCAAGCGTGGCAGCGATATCCGGGTTGTCCGCCAGGAACTTGGCCGAGTTGGCCTTGCCCTGACCGATCTTGCTGCCGTTGTAGGCATACCAGGCACCGGACTTCTCGACGAAACCGTGCAGTACACCCAGGTCGATCATCTCGCCGTTCAGGTAGATACCCTTGCCGTAGAGAATCTGGAACTCAGCCTGACGGAATGGCGGGGCCACTTTGTTCTTCACAACCTTGACGCGAGTTTCGCTACCGACAACCTCGTCACCTTCCTTCACCGCGCCAGTACGGCGGATATCCAGACGGACCGAAGCGTAGAACTTCAGCGCGTTACCACCGGTGGTGGTTTCCGGGCTGCCGAACATCACGCCGATCTTCATGCGGATCTGGTTGATGAAGATCACCAGGCAGTTGGCGTTCTTGATGTTACCGGTGATTTTACGCAGCGCCTGGGACATCAGGCGGGCTTGCAGGCCCACGTGCATGTCGCCCATTTCGCCTTCGATTTCAGCCTTGGGTACCAGGGCAGCCACGGAGTCGACCACGATCACGTCAATGGCGTTGGAGCGCACCAGCATGTCGGTGATTTCCAGGGCTTGCTCGCCGGTGTCCGGCTGGGAAACCAGCAGGTCATCGACGTTGACGCCCAGCTTGCCGGCGTACTCAGGATCCAGGGCGTGCTCGGCGTCGACGAACGCGCAGGTGGCGCCCATCTTTTGCGCCTGGGCAATCACCGACAGGGTCAGGGTGGTTTTACCGGAAGATTCAGGACCGTAGATTTCAACGATACGGCCTTTTGGCAGGCCGCCAATGCCGAGCGCGATGTCCAGACCCAGAGAGCCAGTGGAAATAGCCGGGATCGCCTGACGGTCGTGATCGCCCATACGCATTACGGCACCCTTGCCGAATTGACGTTCGATCTGACCCAGGGCCGCAGCCAAGGCTTTCTTCTTGTTGTCGTCCATTAAAGTCCTCACGTAATCAATAAGGCCTGACGGCCAACACCTGTATAAGTAGACAGTATTGTTCCACAAAGATCGGTGATCGCCTACCCCTGTTTCTCGATTTCTGCTGCAGCTCGTCGCAACAAGCCCTCCAGTGCGGCTTTTACCGTTTGTCGGCGCACCTCGTCGCGGTTGCCGGGGAAGTGCGCAAGCTCGGCTGTCACCTCGTCGCCCACTGCAAAGGCCAGCCAAACGGTGCCCACCGGCTTGTCTGGCGAGCCGCCATCGGGGCCGGCCACACCGCTGACCGCCACGGCAAACCGCGCCAGGCTTTTTTCCTGAGCGCCGCGGGCCATCGCCTCCACCACTTCCTGGCTGACGGCGCCTACTTTGGAAAAGAGTTTTTCCGGCACGTTCAACTGCCGGGTCTTCTGGCGATTGGAATAGGTGACATAGCCCGCCTCGAACCAGGCCGAACTGCCCGGGATCCGCGTGATGGCTTCGGCAATGCCGCCGCCGGTACAGGACTCGGCAGTGGTGACGTGGGCACTGAGCACCTGCAAACGGCGACCCAGTTCAGCGGCCAGTTGAGTGATTTCCTTCACGGTCGTCTCCAGGAGTGGGCGGGGGTTCGCCTACCCTACAGGAGCCTATCGGCCATGCAAGATACAGAGTGCATCAAGAGGCTAACGCGCGACGGCCTGCACATAGGCCTGGCAAGCGCGCAAGGCGATCAGGGCGCTGTCGCCGTCGTCGGTGATGCGGATAATTCGCTGAGCATGCGCCGGGTCAAGTCGGGCTCGCGGGGCTGCATGAACCAGGCTGCCGGCGGTGGTGGAGGCAGGCACTGTACAGCCAGTGGCGGAATCGGCGGCGTCGAGAAGGACTGACAACCGCACATCAGCAGTGGCCAGACGGTCACGCAGAGCAGCTTGGTTGCGTTGGGCATCGCTCAACTCCTGGGTGTGTTGGTGGTCGTTGACGTTGAGCTGTTGCTCCAGAGCCCGGCGTTGGTTTTGTGCTGCCAGCCTTTGCTGGTTCAGCGCTTGAGCATGGGTGCTTGATTGCAGCTCAAGCTGCGCACCATATCGCCAAGCCTGGACCTGCCAAACAAACGCCATGAGCAGACACACGCCGATCAAACGCAACGCACTTAGGAGATGCATAACACCGCCTTGGCCCGCGCCCACAAGCGCAAACGCTCATCCAGGCCATTGAGACCGCCGTTGATACGCCGAGTGATAGCGGTGAATTGGTCCCTGTCGGCCAGTTCATTCAAACCGTTGCTCTGCCAAAACCAGGCTGCCGATTCGCAAGCCCATTGCGGTTGCTCCAGCAATTGCGGTTGCAGCAGCAGGCGATCATCGCCGAACAGCGCTCGGCTGCAGGCCAGGTAGTTGCGACGCCCCGTGATCTGGATAAGCCCCCTGCCCCGATACTTCTGGCCATCGCCATCCGCCTCGGGCGTGTTGCCCAGCCGGGCGGCCAGGGTACCGGTGTCGTATTTGCTCAGGTAGTGATCGCTACCCAGTTCTCGCACATAGAGCAACTGAGCAGATTCGTGGCCGATTTGGGCGAGGAATGCCGCAGTGCGTTCAGGTGTGGTGATTTGGTGATGGGACATCGCCGTGTTTAACGCCGAAATGAAAACTCCCGCTTTAAGGCGGGAGTTTGGTAGTACTTTAACCAGCTGTTGCTCAGATAGAACCATGCATCCCTCCTTCTTGAGCTCGAGCTTTCAGTGATACACGAACTCAAGCTCCCTCTTCTGCCCGCGCCTAAGACGCCAATCCACTGGCCATGATCGAACTGCGATACCCCGTCGCCGGGTCGCCAACGTGGGTCACTTGAGTAATCGACCAGCGCCCCTGCATATACGAAGGCCAGGTTTCATCCAGCACCAGCAAGCCTTCGGCAGCGAGCAACGGGTTACCGGGGCAATCGATCTGCAGCTTCAAACCTTCACGGCCCACCCGGCGCAGTTCGCCTTCGGCCACGGCGCGGGCTTCGGCTTCGTTCTGGCAGCGCTGGCGCAGGGTCTTGAACGGGGCAATCCCGACCTGGACCATGCGCTGCTTGCCAGCTCCGGAATCCCACCAGCTGACGCGGCTGCCCATGTACTTGGAGCGCGATTTTTCGTCGAGCTTGGCGGTGATAAAGGCCTGCTCACCGGGCCGGTTGTCCTCGGTCACCGACAATTTCACTTGCGGTAATAGCTGGCCGGAGAGTGATTTGGCTTGCCCCGCTTCGGCCAGCACATAGAGTTCGTTGAACGGCTTGGTGACCGCGTTGTAGCGTTTGGCCAAGCGGGTGATGAAGGCCATGTCGCTTTCGTTGGACTGGTCGATGTGCGCAATCGCAATGCCGTCCAACGCGGGTGCCACTCGCGGTGAAAAACCATGGCGGCTGACCAGTTGACGAAACAACGCCCCCAAGGTAGTCGGCCCATGGCTGGCGGAGCGGCGCTGGCGATAGCCGCTTTTATCCGCCTCGCTGAAGGGCGCGGCGGTGGCCACGATCATCAGGCGCATCGGAAACAACACTGGGGTGCGTTGGGTGACGACAAACTCGCCTTTTTCCACCAAGCCGGTTTCCTGGTAACCGACACGCAGGCCGATCTTGCCACTGAGGCTGGGCAAGCCCTCCAGCCCTTCTATGTTAAGGGTCAGTTCCAGGCGGTCAGTCTGGATGCCCGCGGCGTCGGTGTGGCTCCAGTGCATCAGGCGTTGATTGAGCAGCGCCGCGTTGGCGCCGTAGAACTCTACGATCGGGGTAAATCCGTGTGCCATGCAACCTCCTCAATCCCAGGCCAGAACGGGCCGTACAGCAGCCGGCCGGGCTTGCATCTCAGGCACGACCACCCATACGCCTGCCGGCAGTACAGGGCCGTATTCAGCCAGTTCAGGGTTCAAGCGCCAGAGGGTTTCTTCCGCCGCGTCATCGCAACGCTTCAGCTCACGGTAGAGCAGCAGGTTGACCGAATCACCGGCAATACTTCGCACTCTACGCATTGACGAACTCCTCCAGCTCAAGGGTCCAGGTCATGACCATGGCAGTGCCGTCATCGATCACATTGCTTTGGGCTTCCACCACCGAATTGATCCGCCACAGGCCCCAGTTACGGCCGATACCGTCGACCAGCGGCAACGGCGCCCGCGCATTTTGCAGAGCGCGCAATTCGTCCAGGCGCTGCATGCCAACGGCGTACATGGCCGTGCCGCTGAAGGTGAGTTTTTCCAGCTTCTGGCCGTTCTGCCGCGACTGGGGTTTGCTGGCAATAATCGCCAGGTCACTCCAGCCGCCGTCGCTGTTGCGGGCCAGTGTGGAATAGGCGAACCCTCGGGATAAGCCAAAAATAAAGTCGCCCAGCACCATTTGTTGTCGCATCAATCACCTCCTGAAGGATCGGCCAGTGCCGCGTTGCGCCGGATGCCCAGGGAATCGGTGACCATCGGCACGCATTGAAATTGCAGGGCCTGGATCACCTGGTTGACGACCTGCTGGGCATCGGCGGGGTTGACGCCGGTGATCTGGATACTCGGTGCAAGCGTGACCTGGACGTTGTCGGTGCGGGCGCTGTTGAGTTCCTTGCTCAGCGCGTTGGGCGCGGGCAGGCGATCACTTGCGCTGAACAGTTTGTCACCGAGCCAACTGCCTGCTTCGCTGCCCAGCAAGCCACCGATGACGCCACCGACTGCGGTGCCAATGCCAGGGAAAACCAGAGTGCCGAGCGCGGCGCCGGCGGATGCTCCCGCCCAGGCGCCGCCAGCGGTGCTAAGGCCAGCACCGACGGCCTTGGCGTCGCCATTGCGTACGCCCTGGATCACATCCACGGCGGTGTCGACATACTTCAGCGGGCCAAGGCGGCGTACGGCGGACGATTCAAGCTTTGCGAGCGTCCCCGACAGTCCAGGGGCCAAACCCTTGGGCCCACCCTGTGCTGCGACTCGGTCTGCCGAAGCGGCTGCGTAAGAGGTCAATGAGTTGCCGGAAATACTGCGTGTAGTCTCGCTCACCCGTTTGCTGTCGAACGCTAGCTGCGGCTGGCCCATGATATTGACTGGCGGCGCAGCAGGGGCTGGCGTGACAGTAGGCTGCGATTTGAGATCGGTCCGCCCTCTGACCTCTGGGATTTTGACCTCGCGCGATTTTATTTGACGGGCCTTGTTACGCTTGCCGCGCGGCCTCCTGGGATTATCTTTGGGGCGTGCCTTCTCTTCTTTCCTGGCGGTCTCACCGACACTCTCTGGCAACTGTGCGGCAGCGCTATCAAGCGGGCCGCGAATCTGCACAGGCACTGCTCCGGTGCAGCAACAGTCCTTGCCTTTTTCAGCGCCCTTGCCGTTATCGTCCTTGAGCCACTTGGCACCCTTCGGATACCTGGCAGCCACCGCATCAATCGCCTTGCCTGAAAGACGGTCTTTGGCTTTATCCCACAAACCGGTGAACACTTCCTTGCCGACGAACTTGACGGCATCCGTGGCCAGTTCAACACTTTTTTCCCCCCAGGACGGGGTAGCAGACGCAGGCTTGTCCTGCTTGCTTTCTGCGACTCCCGCGCGGACCTCTGCCGTCTTGGTTGACAGCGAATTGGCGCTAATGAACAGCGTGCTGGTGAGCGTTTCCAGTGTTTCGCGCAACCGAATTTGCTCTTGGGCCAGAGCGTTGATGTCCACACTGACGGTGATCAGCGCCGAGGTCAGCTCCGGCAGCGGTTGCGGTTGCGGTTGCGGTTGCGGTTGCGGCTGCGGCTGCGGCTGCGGCAACAATAACGGCGCCGACTGTGGTACCGATTCAAGGCTGACAGGCGCGGCGAGGTCTGCGGAAAACGGCGCCAGCACATTGCCCAGGTCCGCATCGCCAAGCAGCCAACGCTTGTCCTCCTGGACGAGCCTGGTCCCAAATTGAGTTTCTTGCATCCCGCTTACTCCTGTTTAACGCCAAGGCGAGTGATCGCTATGTCGTAGCGGCGCAATGCTTTTCCGGCGTCCCAGTCGAGGATCTCCGCCTCATTGACCGAGTAGATCAGCGGCACCACATCGAGGATTACTTCGATGTCGCGCTGCGAAAGAAGTCCGCCGGTTGATTTAAAAAATCGTCGATACGCTCCTGCAGTTCCGTCCAGTCGGGCACGGTCAAGCCGGCCAGGTCAGGGATCATCAGGCCGGTGCAATGGGCGGTGATGAACTCGGCGCGCTCTTTGTTGGTGGCGAGTTTTTTCATCACCTTGGTGGCACGCAGGGCAGGCATTTCCAGCGACAGTTCGGTCAGGGTTCGGCCGGCTGCGTCCAGGGGCAATAGCAACTGGACGGGTTGGTCGTGGGGTGTCGCTTCATCCGCATTCAGGAAGAACGACGTCGGGCGCGTCGACATCTCGTGTACGTACTGGGCAATGCTCACGTAGTCAGGGCGCTTGAGCTGGTCGAGCTCTTTTTCCGACAGGCCGGTGGCGAGTTTCGCCAGTTCGAAAAACTGATCGTCCTCGTCATCACCGGCCCGGGCCAGCGCGTCTTTTTGCGCGGCGTAGAACAACGGTTTGAGCTGAACCTGCTGGATCGTCGCGCCGGTGTCGGCGGTGATCGGAGCCAGCAGGATGTGCAACGGTGGCATCCAGGCCATGGGGCAATTCCTTGTAGAACGGTATTGAAAAGCACGGGAATCCCAATCTGAGCGCGGTCTCTGTGGGAGCTGGCTTGCCTGCGATAGCATCAACTCGGTGCTCCAGACGCACCGAGTCGCCTGCATCGCGGGCAAGCCCGGCTCCCACATTGACCGTGCCCGCTTCGATTGCAGTTATCCTTACGGCATCAGCACGGCGCGGCGCGCATCGCCCAGAATGTCGACGCCGTTGAGCACGAACTTCTGGGTGCGCACGTCGATGTCGATCACCGAAACGCCATTTTCCAGACGGTTGTAGGTACGGCAGGACAGTTCCAGCGTGGTGGTAGCCTTGTCGCCCATTTTCAGCTTCGCCTCCTCCAGGGATTTGAGCTTGCCGCCGACGGTGTGGTAGGTGAAGTAGGTCTTCCCGTCCTGGTCCTGGCCGGCTTCACGCACGTTCAGCAGGATGTCGTCGCCCATGCGCACGCCCAGGGCCAGCATGATTTCCGGACCGGCACCTTGCAGCACCAGCTTGGCATTGAGCACCTTGCCGCTCTTGGCCATTTCCTCGGCGATAAAGCGACCTCCGGACATGGGCTCCATGTCGAACTCGATCTTCGGCGGGGTGAACTCTTCCACGGTTGCGGACAACGGCAGGCCTTGAAGGGTGGCCGCAATGGCCTGTCTGACTCGGTTGGTAAACATTAGAGAACGTCCTCCAGGAACTGCTCGATGATTTCATCGCGGGCGTTGAGTTGATAAACCATGTGTTCGTTCGGCGCGTAGCGGCCGTAGTCGATAACGATGAACCAGGTGCCGTTCTTGTACTTCTCGACGCTGTTCAATTCCGGGTGCAGGTATACGCTGCCGCCAGGGATGGTCTCGTCGGCCACCAGGGTTTGCAGCCAGTCGTTGATGCGCTTGACCTCCTGGTCCATGAAGGACTTGGTGAGGTTCTTGGCCATGGCTTTCTGGCCGGCCTTGACCAGCTTGCGGCTGATAGCATCTTCCAGGCCGACGTAGCTGATGAACTTGCCGGTGATGGAGCGGTTACCCAGCAGCGAGAAACCGCCGAGGATGGTGCGGGCGTAGTAGCTCACGCCGTAGCGGTTGAGCAGGTCCCCTTCGGTGGAGGTATCGAGGATGTTGTACTCGACCACGCGGGAAACGTCTTCGGCGAAGGTCACCTGGTTGCCTGGGCTTTCCCACTGCTTGACCTTGGCCAGCGCGGCGATGGCCAACGAGGATGGCGACAGGAACACGTTTTTCTTCGCGACCTTGGAGTACACCGACGGCATGTTGTGCACCAGCAGGCAACGGTCGAAACCGAGGTCAGCCCCGCCCAGCTCGCCACTGTAGGTCACTTGGTCGGCGACCGAAGCGTCTTTGCCATCCAGTACCACACGGGCCTTGATGCGCTTGCCGAAGGAGGCAAACTCACCGGCCACGGCCTTGGTGCCGGTAAAGCCTGGAGCGCCGATGATGGTCAGGTCTTCAGGCACGCTGCTCAGGGCCGCTAGGCCCAGCTTGCGGCCGGTGACCGGGTCGTTGCCGCCGATCACATTGTTGATCGTATCGGCCGGGGTGGCGCCTTCTTCGACGATGACCACATAGACCGGCACCTTGACCACTTTGAGGATCTGGTACACCGCCTGGAACAAGGTGCCCGACTCGGTGCCGGTGGGGTCCAGCAGCGCCTGGGTGGTGAAGCTGTTGATGCGAAACGGCGCGTTTTTGGGAATCGAAGCATGGGCATTCGGCGCAGTGCCGACCAGGCCGATCACGTTATCGCCAAGGCCACCCATGGCCTCGGGGGATTCAGTGGCATTCACAGTGATGCCGTTGTGCTCGAAGTTCAAAACCTCAGCCATGATTATTCAGCCTTCTTGGGGGTGGAGTTGAGGACGCTGGTCAGTTCCAGGCGGCCAGCGGTGCGCAGGGCGGATGCTTCGACGTCCAGCAGTTCCAGCTCCTCGCCGGCGGTAGACCAATGGCCGTTACCGATGGGGAATGGGATGAGGACGGTGTAGGTTTGGCGATCAGACATATGTGGAATTCTCCGGGTGTAGAACGGCAAAGCCCCTGCGATGAGGGGCTTTGGGGAGGCGAAAAAAACCGCTTTCGCGGTGGGTATCAGGTGCGGTCAGGCAGGGGGTAGAGCGCCTTGATTTCGGCGACTTTGTCACGCCAGGCCTTTTCTTTTTCTGGAGTGTCGTCGTATTGCCATTCCAGAAACAAAGGATCAGCTTCAGTTACGTACAACGTACGACGCGCAGAGATAACACTTTCCAACTTGGCACTGTTTTCCGCCTGCATGACGAGTTCATCTGCGCGAACCTCGTCAAACCCCAATGCCATCAGCGTTGGGCGGTCCGCAGGAACATTGATCAGCGTCTCACCCGAGGGCAGCAGTAGTTTTTTGATATATCCAACCATCTTCACACCCCTTTTGCTGTGTAGCGCAGATCGTTATCCAACGTGTAAGCCAATCGGCTTTCCGGATAAATTTCTCCAAGTTCGGTGGCGGTTATCGCAAACGGTTTCACCTTCCAGGAAATTTCATATTCAGGGGTCACTGCTTGACTCAATTCCACTTCAGCATCTGAGCGACTGTACTTCACAGGCTCCTCAAAGCTCTTGGTGACGATATACGTCAGCCCGCCACGCAAATAGCAGCCAGATTCCTGCGGGGACGAGACCAATGTGCCTGGTGTCTGGTTTAGCCAAATGGGCTTCAAGCCAGTGACCGGACGGACGTACGACCACATCCCGAATTGAGCACGACGGACGGTTTCTCGGTAGGTTTGAGAGATGCGCTTGATAGTCAAAAAATTAGCATCCCCATTCCATGGGATCCCACAACCCTCCATTTGCAGATTTAGACCGGCGACATGTGGCTCGAAATTGTTGTTGAATGGATTGAGGCCTGCGTCCAAGCCATAGTTTCTGGAAATTATGATTTCCGACATACCTCTCTCGTTACCTGGCATACGCCACCAGACCGGATAAAAAATATTAGTAGACAGTCCTGTAAGATCAATTGTTTGTGTATAAGAAGCACGACCATTAATATCCTTAGCCTGCACACTATTACGCCAAGCAGTAAACTGACTCGAAGCGACCTCTACCCGAGCATCAATCTTCCCAATTTGGTTGGTAACCGTCTCCGTCAGTTTATTACATGCATCCACAACTTTCGTGATAGTCGTTTCAAGTCCCATCATCAACTCCCTGTCAATTAATCTTTCCAGCACTTTTGTCAGTGCAATTACTTCGTTTCGAGATGCATGACCCGAAACATCAGATCAAGGTGGCGGGACATATTGCCAACCGAAGCCGCCGCCATGATCGCGATTTCTTCAGCCAACAATACGTTCAGGTTTTCACTCCCCACCACAATCGTCACGCTATCCGCCGGCAACGGCGAAACATCCAACGTAAACTTCTGCAGCACCCGAGCCGCCGCTGCTTTATATGTCAGCAACTTCCCCGCCACGGAATACACCGCCAGCAAAGTCCCGCTTGCGAGGTAAAAACCGAACTCGCCAATCTCATACTCGCCGTCGCCATCAAACAGCGCGGCCATCCTGAGTTGGCGCTCGCCCAGGTCCTCGTAATCGACGATGGCCACCCGTTGGCGCTCGTCACGCAAGGCCACTTCCGTGCCGTCGGGGTTGTAGCGGCTGGTGCCGGCGCCGATGTGGGTGATTTCGCCTTTGAGGCCCTGGTTCTTTGCCTGCAGCACTTCATCCAAACCTTTGGAAGTGAAGCGCACCAGGCGCGTGATTTCATCTGTCATGGCTGCGCCCTGAGGTCGTAGTCGTTAATGGTGTAGTGCTGGGCAACCCCGGCACTGTTAAGCCGAGCAACCAGCGCCAATTCCGGCAACGCGCCGTTTAGATAAAACTCGCCGTCGCTTAAAGGGGCGTCGAGCACTTGCGTGAATGCAAGCTGACCTTCGGTTTCATGCACGATGGTGATCGTCGCCTGATCGCGCTCACTCTTGGCCGCATTGATACGCCGGATCAGCCGGTTGTGATCGCCGCTGGACCAACTGCGCCCGATGATCGCCTGTACGTCGAAGGTGTAAGGCACACCCAAGGGGCGCTGCTGATACCAGGCGCTGATGTTGGGAGTGAAGCCCAATGACTCCACCGCATGACTCAGCGCCTTGGGCGTACCGGCCTGGCGCTGGATTTGCCAGGACAAGGCCACGGTCAGGCGCTTTTCCGCCTCGCTGGCCTCGGCATCCCATTCGCTGACGCCGCGGTCGGCGGCCAGGTACGGGAGGAATTCGCTGGGGGTTTGAAGTGGGTTCATCAGCGCTGGAAACGGCGGCGTGACGCGCTCAAGCAATGTGCCGAAGCCCAGGTCCAGGGCCCTTTCCAGCGGTGAACTGTTGGCCGGCAACAGACTCGCGTTGGGTTCACTCATAGCGTGCGCACCTCCACCTCGACACCCGTGCAATACGGGGCCTGGAACGCGGTGCTGACAATCGGCGCCAGCGGTTCCAGGATCTGCAGTTGCGCAGCTCCGGCACTGTGGATGGCGTAGTCGATCCAGCTGGGGTCGACCCGCCCTTCCAGCCGATGGCAGGACTCTGCGTAGTCTTGCAGCAGTTTCTGCGCCGCCACTTGGGTCAGCCCCGAGTCCGGGCCGGCGTTGATCTTGGCCACCACGCGAATTTTGTAGGGTTGAATCTGTGCACCTTGGACGCTGACAAGATCGGTCTCCGGCCTTACATCCGGCCGTGCGAAATGTCGACGTACACCGTCAAGCAAGTCCGCGGACGGCGTGCCGTCGCCCTCGCGGGAAAGCACAGTGACCATGACTTCACCCGGTGCGGTGCGTCGGGCGTTGCCGTCCTTGACCTGGGCTGCATAGCCATCCGGATCGAAGGTGTAGATGACGCTCACCACTCCCGGCGTCGCGCTTTGCACTTTCACCGCCGGGCGCTCGCCAAGGGTGAACACTTCGCGGCGATACTGCATCCGCGAGCCGGCCGCCGGAGCATGGGGCGCCAGGTAGTAACGCAGGCGAGCGTCGTCGTCGCTTTCCAGGGTGGGCGGCACGGGAGGGAAAGCCGCCGGGTCGCCAGGGTCGAGCACTTGGCGTTCCAGGCCCATGTCGGCCAGGCGCGCATCCAGGTTGCTGCCGGTAGCCCACCACGCCAGCATCTGCTTGATACGGGCGTTGTATTTGCGCTCGTGGGTTTGCAGGCGCACGCAAAACGCTTCCAGGGCCAGGGTCAGCAGTTCGCTTTCGTTGTCGAGGCTGGCCTTGAGTTTGACCGCACTTTGCGGCGCGCGGGTGGCGACGTAGTCGATGACAAACGTCTTGAACTCGGCCAGCAACGGTTCGAACTCATCCACCTTGATGATGGTCGGTTCCGCCAGTTGGTTCTGGCCGGGGATCAACATGCTCATGTCACGACCTCGAAGGTTTGTTGGCGGTTTTTCCAGGTACCGGCAAACCGCAGCAGCAGGCCGGCGCCTTGGCGAGTGGCGACGATGACCTGGGGGTCAAAATCGCTGATGCCGTTATGGGTGTTGTAGAACGCCTGGGCGGCATGGCTCTGGGCGAGAATCAGCAGGTCGTCGCCGAGGTTTTGCCCGAGCAACTGCGGGATCAGCGAGCCATACAACGGACGCTTTTGCCGGGTGCCCACGGGGGTGGTCAGCGCTCGGGTGGCGCGCTGCACAAATTGCAGCCAGTCATCGACGGCTGCGCCGGTGTTCCTCTCGATTCCGAGCATGGGATGTCCTTATCGCGGGCTGATGACGCGTCCTTGATGGTCCACTACCGGGCCGCTGAAGTGAGCTCCGCCAGCATCCAGCAACAGGCTGGTGCCGCCGATTTGCAAAGTGATGCTCTGGGCATTCATGGTCAGGCTGGCAGCGCCGACTTTAATGTCGACCTGTTCACGGGAGCCGCTGACGATGGTTGGGCCGTTGACCCAGTTGAAGGTATGGCTGGCGTCGTCGTAGTCGCTTTGGGTGCCGTCTTGATGGCGACGCCTGGTCAGCGTCGCGACGCTGGAGACCGGCGGAAAGCGATCACTGTTGAGGCCGAACAGCGCCACTGACTGCACGCCGCCCTCCCCGCCACCGTAGTTAAGCAACAGGCATTGCTCGCCCACCGTGGGGATGCGGGTTTCCGTTTGCGCACCGGCGCTGGGGTTGAAAAAGCGGATCGCCGGGGTCAGCAAATCACCGTGGCTGACCTTGCAAGTGTTGCTAGCCGCATCGACCTGCTGGCAAATGCCAATCCGGCAGAAGCTTTCAGCGCGGCGGTAAAGGTCTTCGAGTTGGGTCTCCATCTCTGCCAAGCGTTCGACGATCGGTCCCAATTGCATGCGTAACAGCGCGTCGAACATGGCCTACTCCGCCAGTGGTTTGTATTGGGCCGGGTCGTCGATGTTGGAGACATCCCAGGTGCAGGCAAACAGCGGCTGACCTGTAGGATCTTCAAGTAACGGCGGCCCCAGATAGAGGGTTTGAGTGAAGGAAACCGTCCAGGTGTCGTAGTCCGCATCAAGGGTGCTGCGCACAGCCGGAGCGGCGACGATATTTGCGGGCAAATCGCACTGTGCCTGGGGCAGGTCCCAACGGTTATCCAGCACAAGGTCCATGAGTTGGCTGGCCAGGTCGCAGGCATCGAACGGCAATGCCCCGGGGGCGACCATGGCCCTGAGTGAAATGCTCAGCACGTGAGCCTTGCGCCCTTCGCGAGAGCGAATGCCCGGGCCATTGCCTTCGACTGTGACCTGCACACCGGTTTTTTCAGTGTCGTCCTGGAAGTCCTGATGACTGCCGACCTTGAGGTCCGGGAAAGCTGCATGCAGCGCAGCGCCCACGGCCTGGGGCAGTTGGGATGGCTTTTCGATAAGCGTCATTTTATGTAGCGTCCTTGCAACGATTACTGCGGGTCCTGGCGGGAGCCTTGGTTGATCCCGATGCGCTTGGCCGCCCACCGCTCATAAAGGCCGATAGCCACGTCGGCACCGGCCATGGCGGTCAGGCAACCAATGGCGCCGGCGGTCCAGATCGACATCCCGGCGGCGTAGCACAGCATCAGGGCCGACACCCCGCAGACCATGCACGCCCCGGAACGCAGGGCCAATCGGCGGATCAGCGACCAGCCACGTGCGCCTTCTTTATCGGCGCGCCACATTTCTCCTGACACCCCGCCGATCACGGCCAATACGATGACCAGCCAGATAGGCATTTCCGCTAACGCTTGCTGTTCATTTGTCATGTCACGCCTCCTGGCTGAGCATTTAATAATCCATATTTCATTTACAGATGCTTCGATAGGTAGGCATTCCAAAAAGCCCGGTTGCCCGGGCTTTTCAGTAATGCTGTCCTCGGACTTTCGGCGCTACTGGCGCGGTACGGTCCTTTCCTCGATGTTTTTCCGACCACGATCCCTGTCTGCCGGATAACTGCTTCTGGTGCTTTACGCTGCACACCCGGGTCAGTTGCCAACCCTCTGAACCGTTAAGGCCGGTTCATCGCTGCCTGTTTTGTTGAAGCGTTGAAACTAAAGAGCGTCGGCATCCTTGCCGGTGTTGCCTGGCATCCCTGCCATCGCTTCGATGGCGTCCTTGCCGATGTTGCGTGCCTTCCTTGTCTTCCTTGGCAGCATCCTTGCCGCCTCCACCAGGCCTTGTTGGCTGGCTTGAGATGGAGAATATGCATGTATGCATATACAGTCAATGCACAAATGCATTTATTTTTGTCGTGGAAATGCATGGATGCATTGGAAGCCTTACGGGCTTGGGCTTGGCCGGTTTTCTAGAGGCGAAAAAAAACCCGCACATGGGCGGGCTTCTTCTTACGCGTGGAGGTTAGCGGGCGTACATGCCCCACCAGAAAACATGACCGAGGATGCTGATCTGCTCGTCCTGGATATCCTGGAAGCTGTAGTCCTCATCCGGATGCTCATCACGGTTGAAGCTGCGCAGGCGAATCCCCGAAGGCAGGCGGTAGAGCTGTTTAACCCGCAGCTGGCCGTTGTGATTGATGGCATACAGATCACCATCGACGATATCGCCAATGCCGCTTTTACCGGCGTTCACGCCAACCGTGGCGCCGTCGCGCAGTACCGGCAACATGCTGTTGCCGCGTACCGTCACGCACTTGGCCTGGTCGAACTGCACGCCGTTATGCCGCAGACTGCGCTTGCCGAACCGCAGGCTGGCCTTCTCGCTTTCCTCGATGACGAATCTTCCTGATCCAGCAGCCAATTCAACCTCGCGCAGAAAGGGGATCGACACCTCGTCATCATTGACGGGGGTGTCGTCGTCCCACAGGCTTATGTCCTTGAGTTCCGAATGCATCGGGTCGCGCCCGTCATCGCGCAAGGCTCCCACCGCAGCGCGCCCGCGCAGTTGGTCGGTGCTCACGCGAAAATACTCGGCGATACGGGAGATGTGTTTATCCGACGGATCAACGATCTTGCCGCTGAGGATCCGGGACAGTGTGGATTGAGGCACGCCGGTGCGCCGATGAAGCTCCGTGGGGGAGATCCGGTCGCGATCCAGCAGCTCTCTTAAGACGATAGAAACATTGCGTTTTTGCATAACGCGGATAGTGACGGGAGTTTTTAAGGTTGGCAAATGCTAATTTGCATATTTATGCATTAAACATCCAATTGTGTTTAGCCTGAAACAAAATACTGTATATCCAGACAGTTAAATACTTACTATTATTCCGAGCGCCTGAGGTAAGACGCGGCAAATGAACAGCCTCCCTTGCTTATCGACAATTCAGGGGCTATGTATAAAACTCGTCAATCACCTAGCCAGCAACGACGGAGGTGCTCATGGCTTATTCAGCGCTAGCTGTCGCTAACGCCTTCATTGAACGCGCGAAGGAAGGCAAGGTTTCGGGCCTGACCCCGATGAAGCTGCAGAAACTGCTGTTCTATACACAGTCCTGGCATTTGCGCGAGCGAGACCAGCCCCTGATGGATGACCACTTCGCCCGCTGGCAATATGGCCCGGTCATTCCGTCGCTTTACCATGAGCTGAAATCCTACGGTAATCGCCCGGTGACCTCACTGCTCAGCAACCTGAAGCCCGACGCCGAAGACATTGTCTTCGTTACACCGAGGGTTCCGGAGAGCGATACCTATACCCATCGTTTGATTGACCGGATCATTAACAAATACGGCAAATGGTCCGGCACCCAACTGTCCAACCTGTCCCACGAGGACGGCACAGCCTGGGCCCTCAAGGGCGCCGACGGCTCCGCCATAGACTGGGAAGACATGGCAGCACTCATTCACCCAAAGAGCCGTATCCGTGAGTGAAGAACTCGACAACCTGGAACTCACCCTGCCCCCCGTGGCAGGGCCTGACCAGGACTCCCAGGCCGGTGGCGAGCAAGCCATAGGCACCGACGATGAAAGAAGCCAGAACCTCAAAGACCAGAAAGCCGAGCGGCAACTGCGCAAGAAGTATGCGGGGCGTGCGTTTTGGTTTGCTGCCTGCGGCGTGATCTTCTGGGCGGTCCTGCTGGTGTGGAATGGCTGGTCGACGTATTACTCGGGTAAAGCGCCGTTCTCGGACAATGTATTGATTGCCATCACTACGGCGACTTCAATCAACTTGTTTGCGGCGTTTCTTGGGGTGATCAGAGGGTTGTTTCCGGCCAGTGGGCGTAGGTCCAAATAGTTTGGTCGTATTCACGATCTGCATCCTGCATTGAGATATGAAAAGTCAGCTCATCATCTTCCAGGCACTGACCGGATTGTTTAACGCTGCTGCAATGCCTGATTAAACCGCTAACCTGTGGCGAGGGAGCTTCTTGAGGCGACGCCGCTTTCGCGTTTTACCTGGCCGTTTGCGACCTGCGAAGGGCCGACCTCGCGTGTTAACCTTGCCTCCATCGCAAAAAATGCTGGGCCAAGCGCCCCCTTTGCCCCATCACTTTCAACGAATTTGCCTACTACCCAATGAGTAAAAACACTTCAGACCTGTCCTCCCACACCCCGATGATGCAGCAGTACTGGCGCCTGAAAAACCAGCACCCTGATCAGTTGATGTTCTATCGCATGGGCGACTTCTACGAGATCTTCTACGAAGACGCGAAGAAGGCCGCCAAGCTGCTGGACATTACCCTGACCGCGCGCGGGCAGTCGGCGGGGCAGTCGATTCCGATGTGTGGCATTCCTTATCACTCGTTGGAAGGCTACCTGGTCAAGCTGGTGAAGCTGGGCGAATCGGTGGTGATCTGTGAGCAGATCGGCGACCCGGCTACCAGTAAAGGGCCGGTGGAACGTCAAGTGGTGCGCATTATTACGCCGGGTACGGTGAGTGATGAAGCGTTGCTGGATGAGCGTCGCGATAACCTGATCGCTGCGGTGTTGGGCGATGAGCGTCTGTTCGGCCTGTCGGTGCTGGATATCACCAGCGGCAACTTCAGCGTGCTGGAGATCAAGGGCTGGGAGAACCTGCTGGCGGAGCTGGAGCGTATCAACCCGGTGGAGTTGTTGATCCCGGATGATTGGCCCAAGGACTTGCCGGCGGAGAAACGTCGTGGGACCAAGCGTCGTGCACCGTGGGATTTCGAGCGTGATTCGGCGCTGAAAAGTCTGTGCCAGCAGTTTTCGGTGCAAGACCTTAAAGGTTTTGGCTGTGAAACGCTGACCCTGGCCATCGGCGCTGCTGGCTGCCTGCTCAGCTACGCGAAGGAAACCCAGCGCACCGCCCTGCCCCACTTGCGCAGCCTGCGTCATGAACGCCTGGACGATACCGTGGTGCTCGATGGCGCCAGCCGTCGCAACCTGGAATTGGATACCAACCTGGCCGGCGGGCGCGATAACACCCTGCAATCGGTGGTCGACCGCTGCCAGACCGCGATGGGCAGTCGCTTGCTGACCCGTTGGCTGAACCGTCCGCTGCGGGACTTGACCGTGCTGCAAGCGCGTCAAACCTCTATTACCTGCCTGCTCGATGGCTATCGCTTTGAAAAGCTGCAGCCGCAACTCAAAGAAATCGGTGATATCGAGCGTATCCTGGCGCGGATCGGCCTGCGCAATGCACGACCCCGCGACCTGGCGCGCCTTCGTGATGCCTTGAGCGCCCTGCCGCAGTTGCAACTGGCAATGACTGAGTTGGATACGCCTCACTTGCAACAGCTGGCGGTGACTGCCGGCACTTACCCGGACCTCGCGGCGCTGCTGGAAAAAGCCATCATCGACAACCCGCCCGCGATCATCCGTGATGGCGGCGTGTTGAAAACCGGCTACGACAGCGAGCTGGATGAGCTGCAGTCCCTGAGCGAAAACGCCGGCCAGTTCCTGATCGACCTGGAAGCCCGCGAAAAAGCCCGCACCGGTCTGGCTAACCTGAAGGTGGGCTACAACCGCGTGCATGGCTACTTTATTGAGTTGCCGAGCAAGCAAGCGGAGTCGGCGCCTATCGATTATCAACGCCGCCAGACGCTCAAGGGTGCCGAGCGTTTTATCACCCCAGAGCTCAAGGAGTTCGAAGACAAGGCGCTGTCAGCCAAAAGCCGCGCCCTGGCCCGGGAAAAGATGCTTTACGAAGCCTTGCTCGAGGATTTGATCAGCCGTTTGGCGCCATTGCAGGACACTGCGGCCGCCCTGGCGGAGCTGGATGTACTGAGCAACCTCGCCGAACGAGCGCTGAACCTTGACCTGAACTGCCCACGGTTTGTCAGCGAGCCATGCATGCGCATTGTGCAAGGTCGCCACCCGGTGGTGGAGCAGGTATTGACCACGCCGTTCGTCGCCAACGACCTGTCGCTGGACGACGATACCCGCATGTTGGTGATCACCGGTCCGAACATGGGTGGTAAATCCACCTATATGCGCCAGACCGCGTTGATCGTGTTGTTGGCCCATATCGGCAGCTTTGTGCCGGCGGCCAGTTGCGAGCTGTCCCTGGTGGACCGCATCTTCACGCGGATCGGCTCCAGTGATGACCTTGCGGGTGGCCGTTCGACCTTTATGGTGGAAATGAGCGAGACCGCCAACATCCTGCACAACGCTACCGAGCGCAGTCTGGTGCTGATGGACGAAGTGGGTCGCGGCACCAGCACCTTCGACGGCCTGTCCCTGGCTTGGGCGGCGGCCGAACGCCTGGCGCATTTGCGCGCTTATACACTGTTTGCCACGCACTACTTCGAACTCACGGTGTTGCCGGAAAGCGAGCCACTGGTGGCCAACGTGCATCTCAATGCCACCGAGCACAATGAGCGCATCGTGTTCCTGCACCATGTGCTGCCAGGGCCGGCGAGCCAGAGCTATGGCTTGGCCGTAGCACAGTTGGCCGGCGTGCCGAATGACGTGATTACTCGCGCCCGCGAACACCTCAGCCGCCTGGAAACCACAGCCCTGCCCCATGAAACCGTGGTCGCCAGCCCTGCCAAGGCCAGCAAGAAACCCGCCGCGCCGCACCAGAGCGATATGTTCGCCAGCCTGCCCCATCCGGTGCTGGATGAGTTGGCAAAGCTTGATCTGGATGACTTGACGCCGCGTAAAGCGCTCGAAATGTTATATGCACTGAAGACTCGGATATAACGCAGACGCTTGCAAGCTGATAGAATCTCGCGCGGTTTGGGATGCTGCGGGCTTTTAGCCTGGTCCGCAGACTATCGCTCTCAAACCTCGCGAACCCCACCACAAGGGGTTTCGCTGCCGCCGCCTGAGGAGAAAATTAGAAATGACCTTCGTCGTCACCGACAACTGCATCAAGTGCAAGTACACCGACTGCGTAGAAGTGTGTCCGGTGGACTGCTTCTACGAAGGCCCGAACTTCCTGGTTATTCACCCGGATGAGTGCATCGACTGCGCCCTGTGTGAACCAGAATGCCCGGCCGTCGCGATTTTCTCCGAGGACGAAGTGCCTGCGGAGATGCAGGAGTTTATTCAGCTGAACGTCGAGTTGGCGGAAATCTGGCCGAATATCACCGAGCGCAAAGACCCGATGCCCGATGCAGCGGAGTGGGATGGCAAAAAAGGTAAGATTGCAGACCTCGAACGCTGATAGCGTCGCCGCCCCCAAAAGGCCCCTTGCGGGCCTTTTTGCGTTTCTGATGGGAGCGTTTTTACTTTTCTACAGGCGAAAAAAGGGGCGGTATGACCCGCCCACATTTTTTCCCTAGTCCCTGTATTCCTTTTCATCATCCTGATGAATCGCATCCTGCGACGTTCCTTCAAACCATCGTTCCTTGATGGCTGTGTCAATCCGTGGACACAGGGCTGATGTTAGAGGGTTCGAAGATAAGTTCAACGCGACCCGGTTCGATCGACTGGCACGCTCTGACACCTAAACACAGATAAATAAGTCTTGTTTTTCAATGAGATGAAAAAAGTCTCAAAAAAATCGAGACGTCCATGCATGATAAAAAAACCGATCGCTTACGCAAAGGTAAGCAAATGCTTACACGCACAATTGCGGAAAAGGGCAATAAGCCTCATTGCCCCCACCGCTTACTGTTGAAAGGCATCAGTCGTCACTGACAGTAATGGTCGGCATCGCCGGCGCAGCAGCTTCCTGCAAGACAATTCTCGCGCCGACATGCCGGGCCAGTTCCTGGTAGATCATCGCGACCTGCCCGTCCGGTTCGGACGCCACGGTTGGTTTGCCACCATCTGCCTGTTCACGAATGCCCATCGCCAGCGGCAACGAAGCGAGCAGCTCGACACCGTATTGGGTCGCGAGCTTTTCGCCCCCACCTTCACCGAACAGATGCTCGGCATGACCGCAGTTGGAGCAGATGTGCACCGCCATGTTTTCCACGACGCCGAGCACAGGGATATTGACTTTGCGGAACATCTCGACGCCTTTCCTGGCGTCCAGCAGCGCGAGGTCCTGAGGCGTGGTGACGATCACCGCACCGGCCACCGGCACTTTTTGCGCCAGGGTCAGCTGGATGTCGCCGGTGCCTGGCGGCATGTCGATCACCAGGTAATCGAGGTCGCCCCAGGCGGTCTGTGTGACCAATTGCAGCAACGCCCCGGAAACCATCGGCCCGCGCCAGACCATCGGCGTGTTGTCATCGGTAAGAAAGGCCATGGACATCACTTCCACACCGAGCGACTCGATGGGTACAAACCATTTCTGATCCTTGACCTTCGGCCGCGTGCCTTCGGCGATGCCGAACATCACGCCTTGGCTTGGGCCGTAGATATCGGCGTCGAGAATCCCCACCCGCGCGCCTTCGCGGGCCAGGGCCAGGGCCAGGTTGGCCGCGGTGGTGGATTTGCCCACGCCACCCTTGCCGGAGGCCACCGCCACCACGTTCTTGACGTTGGCCAGGCCCGGGATCTGCGCCTGGGCCTTGTGCGGGGCGATCACGCATTGGATATCGACCTTGGCCGAACCCACGCCGTCGATGCCCTCAATGGCCATTTGGAGCATCTGCGCCCAGCCGCGTTTGAACAAGCCTGCGGCATAGCCCAGTTGCATCTGTACCGACACCTGGTCGCCCTGGACCTCGATGCTGCGCACACAACCGGCACTGACCGGGTCCTGGTTCAAATAAGGATCGGTGTACTGGCGAAGAACGGCTTCCACCGCTGCGCGATTGACGGCGCTCATGGGCTACTCCCGAAAAAAGACTGACTGAAACAGGCGGCTATCCTAACCGTTCCGGCGGTTGAACGGCACGCTTTCGAGGTTCCGGAAGATTCTGAAACAGCGTCACGGGGTGAAATAAATTTCCCGGCGCTTTATAGTGGCCGACCTCCGTTTCATCAAGTAGCCGAGCCCCATGTCCGAGCCACGCAAGATCCTCGTCACCAGCGCCCTGCCCTATGCCAATGGTTCCATCCATCTTGGCCATATGCTTGAGTACATCCAGACCGATATGTGGGTGCGCTTCCAGAAGCATCGCGGCAATCAATGCATTTATGTCTGCGCGGACGACGCCCACGGTTCGGCCATCATGTTGCGCGCCGAAAAGGAAGGTATCACCCCGGAACAACTGATCGCCAACGTGCAGGCTGAACACAGCGCCGACTTTGCCGAGTTCCTGGTGGACTTCGACAACTTCCATTCGACCCACTCCGACGAAAACCGCGAGTTGTCGAGCCAGATCTACCTGCGGTTGAAGGAAGCCGGGCACATCGACCAACGTTCGGTGACCCAGTATTTCGACCCGGAAAAGAAGATGTTCCTGGCCGACCGCTTCATCAAGGGCACCTGCCCCAAATGCGGCACCGAAGACCAGTACGGCGACAACTGCGAAAAATGCGGCGCGACCTACGCACCGACCGACCTGAAGGATCCCAAGTCGGCGATCTCCGGTGCCACTCCGGTGCTCAAGGACTCGCAGCACTTCTTCTTCAAGCTCCCGGATTTCCAGCAAATGCTGCAAACCTGGACGCGCAGCGGTACCTTGCAGGACGCCGTGGCCAACAAACTCTCCGAATGGCTCGACAGTGGCCTGCAGCAGTGGGACATCTCCCGCGACGCGCCATACTTCGGCTTCGAGATCCCGGGCGAGCCGGGCAAGTACTTCTATGTATGGCTGGACGCGCCGATCGGCTACATGGCCAGCTTCAAGAACCTGTGCGACCGCACCCCGGAGCTGGACTTCGACGCGTTCTGGGGCAAGGACTCCACTGCCGAGCTGTACCACTTCATCGGCAAGGACATCGTCAACTTCCACGCGCTGTTCTGGCCGGCGATGCTTGAAGGCTCGGGCTACCGCAAGCCGACCGGCATTGCCGTGCACGGCTACCTGACGGTGAACGGGCAGAAAATGTCCAAGTCCCGTGGCACCTTTATCAAGGCGCGCACCTACCTGGACCACCTGTCGCCTGAATACCTGCGCTACTACTACGCATCCAAGCTGGGCCGGGGTGTCGACGACCTGGACCTGAACCTGGAAGACTTCGTACAGAAGGTCAACTCGGATCTGGTGGGTAAAGTCGTCAACATCGCCAGCCGTTGCGCCGGTTTTATCCACAAGGGCAACGCCGGTGTACTGGTAGCCGAGAACGCCGCACCGGAACTGACCGACGCCTTCCTGGCCGCCGCACCAAGCATCGCCGACGCCTATGAGGCCCGCGACTTCGCCCGCGCCATGCGCGAAATCATGGGCCTGGCCGACCGTGCCAACGCCTGGATCGCCGACAAGGCCCCGTGGTCGCTGAACAAGCAGGAAGGCAAGGAAGCTGAGGTTCAGGCTATCTGCGCCACCGGCGTCAATCTGTTCCGCCAGTTGGTGATCTTCCTCAAGCCGGTGCTGCCATTGCTGGCCGCCGATGCCGAGGCGTTCCTGAATGTGGCGCCGCTGACCTGGAACGATCACGCCACCTTGCTCGGTAATCATCAGTTGAACGCGTTCAAGCCCTTGATGACCCGCATTGACCCGGTGAAAGTCCAGGCCATGACCGATGCTTCGAAGGAAGACCTGGTCGCCAGCCAGACCGATACCGGCCAATCTGCGCCTGCGGGCAATGGCGAACTGGCCAAGGACCCGATTTCTCCGGAAATCGATTTCGACGCCTTTGCCGCCGTGGACCTGCGCGTAGCACTGATTATCAAGGCCGAAGCCGTGGAGGGCGCCGACAAGTTGCTGCGCCTGACATTGGATATCGGTGACGAACAGCGCAACGTGTTCTCCGGGATCAAGAGCGCTTACCCGGACCCGTCCAAGCTCGATGGGCGCCTGACCATGATGATCGCCAACCTCAAGCCACGGAAAATGAAGTTTGGCATTTCCGAAGGCATGGTGATGGCGGCGGGCCCTGGCGGCGAAGAAATCTACCTGCTGAGCCCCGACAGCGGCGCCAAGCCGGGCCAACGCATCAAGTAATCCCTGCAAAATGCCCCGCTATTGCCACGGCGGGGCTTTTCAGCTTGCCCACCTCCCTGGGCCGGGCGTCAACGCTATGATCACAGCATGAACCTCATTCAACGTATCGACGCGCTGCTGCCGCAGACTCAATGCGGCAAGTGCGGGCACCCGGGTTGCAAGCCTTATGCAGAAGGCATCGCCAGGGGCGAGGCCATCAACAAGTGCCCGCCCGGTGGGCAGGAAACTATCGCCGGGCTTGCGCAACTGCTGCACCTGCCAGTGCTGGACCTGGACACCAGCCGCGGGGAAGCGCCCGCGCAGATTGCCTATATCCGTGAGGCCGAATGCATCGGTTGTACCAAATGCATCCAGGCTTGCCCGGTGGACGCCATTGTGGGCGCCGCCAAGCTGATGCACACCGTGATTACCGACGAGTGCACCGGTTGCGACCTCTGTGTCGCCCCCTGCCCCGTCGACTGTATCGAGATGCGTGCGCTCGCTGACGTACTGCCTATCGTGGGCGGCTTGGCAGGCACCGATGACGAGCGGCGTGAACGCGACCTCAAACGTGATCGGGCGCGACGGCGTTTCGAACAACGCAACGCCCGCCTGCAACGTGAGGAAGCCTGCAAGCTCGCCGAGCGCCTGACACGGGCCAAAAGCGCAGCTGCGGTGGAAACGACACAGGTCAATAATCATCAGGCCGCTCAGGACGCCGCGATCAAGCAGGCCAAAATCAGCGTCACCATGAGTCGCGCTCAATTGCACAAATCGTTGAAGGCGTTTGGGCATCCCCCGACCTTTGAGCAACAGTCGCAATTGATTATGCTGCAACGGCAGTTCGAGGCTTGCGAACAGGCGCTTGCCGCGCTGGAGGCCAACAGTGCGCCGCCGACAACGCCCCCCAAGAGCGTTGACCTCAAGCGTGCAAAGATCCAACTGGCCATGCGCCGAGCCGAGTTGAAAAAGGCCCAGGCCGAGCAGGCTGGCGAGCAGCAACTGGCAGCCTTGAGCGCTGCGTTGAACGCCGCCGAGCAGACGCTGCAGGATGCCGAGGCCAACACCGACGCCTGAACCTGCGCTTTGCATTGCTAACATCACGTCGACCGTCAGCAAGGAAACGTCCGCCCCTATGAATGCCGCAAAACGCCTGGAAATCTTCCGCAGGTTTCATGAAGACAATCCGGAACCGAAAACCGAACTGGCCTACTCCTCCCCTTTCGAATTACTGATTGCGGTGATCCTGTCAGCCCAATCCACGGACGTCGGTGTCAACAAGGCCACGGCGAAGCTGTATCCCGTGGCCAATACCCCGGCCGCGATTTACGCCCTGGGTGTGGAAGGTTTGTCCGAGTACATCAAGACCATCGGCCTGTATAACAGCAAGGCCAAGAATGTGATCGAAACGTGCCGCCTGCTGGTAGAGCTGCATGGTGGTGAAGTCCCGAAAACGCGCGAAGCCCTGGAAGCCTTGCCAGGGGTGGGCCGCAAAACGGCCAACGTGGTACTCAATACCGCATTCCGGCAGTTGACCATGGCTGTGGATACGCACATCTTCCGGGTCAGTAACCGAACCGGCATTGCGCGGGGCAAAAATGTGGTCGAGGTGGAAAAGCAACTGATGAAGTTCGTGCCCAAGCCGTATTTGCTCGACTCCCATCATTGGCTGATCCTGCATGGGCGCTACGTTTGCCAGGCTCGCAAGCCCCGCTGCGGCAGCTGTCGCATCGAAGATCTGTGTGAATACAAGGACAAGACGTCCGACGATTGAGCGACCATTGATTTTTTTGATCAGTCGATTGAAAAAATCTTTTTTACCCGTTCGCAGATTATCGCTATAAGGAGCCCCAATGGCAGTCTTAGCCCGGAGTTAATCTTATGAGCGCTGGCAAAGAACAACTGGAAGTGGAAGACGACCTCGCTGAGTCGGATGAGGACGCGGTAGAGACACCTGTAGAGGTAGCCAAGACCAATTTGAGCAAACGTCGCACTATCGACAATCTTCTGGAAGAGCGACGCTTGCAAAAACAGCTGGCCGATTACGACTTCGATCTGTGATCGATGCGTGAACGACCGGAAGCCTCCCTGACGGAGGCTTTTTTCTGCCGGATACACGGGTTTTGAGCGGTGCAACGTCCTCCTACACCAAGCCGTTGCGCTGGGCCAACTCGATCAGGTCCACAAGGGAGCGGGCATTGAGCTTGAGTAGCAGGCGAGTCTTGTAGGTACTGACGGTTTTGTTACTGAGGAACATGCCGTCGGCAATCTCCTTGTTGGTTTTGCCACGTGCCAGTTGCTGCAGCACCATCATCTCTCGCCCCGACAAGCGTTCAACCATTTCAGCTTCGCTGGCGTTGCCCATGGTTGAACGCACTGAATTGAGCGCCTGGTTCGGGAAGTAGCTGTAGCCGGAGAGCACCGCCTTGATGGCGCTCAACAACTCGGTAAGATCCTGCTGCTTGCAGACATAGCCGGCCGCCCCTGCCTGCATGCAGCGCATGGAAAAATGGCCAGGGGCCTGGGACGTCAGCACCAGCACCTTGAACGATATGGCTTGCTTGGTTGAAGCCAACCGGCAAATCACCTCCAGGCCGTCGAGCTTGGGGATTCCGATATCCAGTATCACAATATCCGGCATGTGTTCCCGTGCAAGTTGCAACGCATCGACACCGTTATCGGTCTCGGCAACGACCTCATAACCATGACGCTCCATTAGCATGCGCACAGCAAGACGAATGACGGGATGATCATCCACGATCAGCACTTTATTCATGAGAAAGTCCAATTTCGCTGTTCGAATTATTTAGAGCAAACACAATAGCCTAGTCGATTACTAGTTGGCATAGCATTCCACCCCGAGCAACGGCAGGGAGAGACCCAACCCACAGGAAGATAGGAATTAGCCTACAAAAAATCGCAAACTTAGATGTATAGGGCTTTATGGATGCTTTCAGACTTTTCTCGACGCGCACATATTTTGAGTGAAATGTCCTTGGCATAAGCCTATGAAGGTAAACGCACCGCACAAGACTTTCAGGAAATACCCCTTGCCTGGAGCCTGTCTGCACGCAGAACGACAAGGAAAGCCCGTCTGTATTAGTTCCATTTAACATATTTATAGATTTCCATAATTCCTACAGAAAATTCAACGAATAACCTCGCTATTGCAGTTACATGAGTGAATTTTCTGTCAGACATAGTTCCTCAGCAGATGTAAAAAATCATTCAGCGTTAAAAACAAAACGCAAAAAAGTAAAACAACCAGTAAAGTTTCAGAAAAAACACACTCAAGCACCCGCTAAACACTGATAAACATCATTGCCCTATTTATGTTCATCCAATAATAAACAAGCAAAAAAAATGGCCCCTTGGATAAGGGGCCATTTTTCACAACCGAGGCAACACTCAGAACAACGAGCGCCCCTTGTTGGCAGCAATCCGCATACGCAGGGCGTTCAGCTTGATGAAGCCCGCCGCATCCGCCTGGTTATAGGCGCCACCGTCTTCTTCAAACGTCGCAATGTTGGAGTCGAACAGCGACTCATCGGATTTACGACCCGTGACGATCACGTTGCCCTTGTAGAGTTTCAGGCGCACAACGCCGTTCACGTGGGCCTGGGAGGCGTCGATCATCTGTTGCAGCATCAGACGCTCAGGGCTCCACCAGTAACCGGTGTAGATCAGGCTGGCGTACTTGGGCATCAGCTCGTCTTTAAGGTGGGCGACTTCACGGTCCAGGGTAATGGATTCGATGGCACGGTGAGCACGCAGCATGATGGTGCCGCCCGGGGTTTCATAGCAGCCGCGGGACTTCATGCCCACATAGCGGTTCTCGACGATGTCGAGACGGCCGATACCATGCTGGCCACCGATACGGTTGAGGGTCGCCAGCACGGTGGCCGGAGACATTTCAACGCCGTCCAACGCGACGATGTCGCCGTTGCGGTAAGTCAGTTCCAGATACTGTGGCTTGTCTGGAGCGTTCTCCGGGGAGACGGTCCATTTCCACATGTCTTCTTCGTGCTCAGTCCAGGTGTCTTCCAGCACGCCGCCCTCATAGGAGATGTGCAGCAGGTTGGCGTCCATCGAGTACGGCGACTTCTTCTTGCCATGACGCTCGATCGGGATCGCGTGCTTTTCAGCGTAATCCATCAGCTTTTCACGGGAGAGCAGGTCCCATTCACGCCAAGGGGCGATCACTTTTACCCCTGGCTTGAGTGCATAGGCACCCAGTTCGAAACGCACCTGGTCGTTGCCCTTGCCAGTGGCGCCGTGGGAAATGGCATCAGCGCCGGTTTCGTTGGCGATCTCGATCAGACGTTTGGCGATCAGCGGACGTGCGATGGAGGTACCCAGCAGGTACTCACCTTCGTAGACAGTGTTGGCGCGAAACATCGGGAATACGAAATCGCGGACGAACTCTTCGCGCAGGTCGTCAATGTAGATCTCTTTCACGCCCATGGCTTGCGCCTTGGCACGTGCAGGTTCGACCTCTTCGCCCTGACCCAGGTCAGCGGTGAAGGTCACCACCTCACAGTTATAAGTATCCTGCAGCCACTTGAGGATCACCGAAGTGTCCAGGCCGCCGGAATACGCGAGAACGACCTTGTTTACGTCGGCCATGCCATCACTCCACGGGGTTGTACGGAAAGGCAACGATTCTACCGATCAAAACCGCGAAATTACAGGGGCGCGACAGCAAATGAAGATAAAGCGACAGATTATGTCGAGTGGGCGACCGATGGTCGCACCTACGAGGTAGCCGCCGGGTTGCTCGGTACCGTGGCTTGGGATGCCGGTTTCTCGGGGGCAGCGACCCGCTCAAGCTGGATATTCACACGGCGGTTGCGGGCGCGGTTGGCGGCACTGGTGTTGGGTGCCAGAGGGTAGCTCTCGCCGTGGAAACGCAGGGTGATCTGCGATTCCTGAATGCCATTGGCCTTGAAGTAATCCATCACCGCCAGGGCGCGGCGGCGCGAGACGTCGCGATTGGTCAGGCGATTGCCACTGTTATCCGAGTGGCCGTTCAACTCGACATGATTGACGGTAGGGTCGGCCTTCATGAACGCAAGAATCACAGACAGCTTCTTCCTGGCGGCAGCGTCCAGCTCAATGCCGCCACCGGGGAATCCGACTTCAGTCTGCTTGACCTGATCGTAATTCATGGGCAACAGCTTGGCAGTGCACGACTGATAGTCGCTGTAAGCCTTGCTGAACCTCACCGGCAGCAGACGCACCTCCGAGTACCCGCCCTCGCGCGCGTAATGCCGTACGGTCGGGCTGCGCCCCTCAAGCAATCCAGTGAACAGGCGCCCGGCCTGGGCCTGGGAGCTATTGAACAGTACGTCGCCACTGCCGACACGTACCGCCCCGAGGTTGATATCGCCTCGGCCCGGCTGCCAGGGCGCAGCGGCGGCCAACAAGGTTGCCGAGCCTGCGCCAAACGCACCGTTATAGGCTTTCAGGCGAAACGTCGCCTGCTCGCCGGCCCGGCGCACGAACTCCCCGGAACCAAAGTCGGTGATCGGCTGCGTCAGGCGGCACTCGAACTGGTCGCCCTCTACCTTCCACTCAATATTCTCCAGACGGGTCTGGAACGTGAGGGCCATAGCGGGCAGGCTGGCGAACACACTGAGCAGGGCTAGATAATGCTGGCGCACGGGAGGCTCCACTGGTTTCTACAACACTTCAAAGCGTCATACATCGTTAGGGCATACCCGGGGATATCGGTCGCATCCGGCAAAACTTGATAGCGAGTGCCTGCAAGAGTCTTTTCCGGTAGCATTCCCACCAGATTGACCCGCCTGGAATCCCCAATGTCCGACCGCCTGACCCTGCTGCGTCCCGACGACTGGCATATTCATCTTCGCGATGGTGCTGCGTTACCCCAAACCGTGGCCGATGTGGCGCGCACGTTTGGCCGTGCCATCATCATGCCTAACCTGGTACCTCCGGTGCGCAATGCCGCAGAAGCCGACGCCTATCGCCAGCGTATTCTCGCTGCACGACCGGCCGGCAGCCGCTTTGAACCGTTGATGGTGCTCTACCTGACCGACCGCACCCAGCCTGAAGAGATTCGCCAGGCCAAGGCTAGCGGCTTCGTCCACGCTGCCAAGCTCTATCCGGCCGGCGCGACCACCAACTCTGATTCCGGCGTGACCAGTATCGACAAGATCCTGCCGGCGATCGAAGCCATGGCCGAAGTTGGTATGCCGTTGCTGATCCATGGGGAAGTGACCCGTGGCGATGTGGATGTTTTCGATCGCGAGAAAATCTTCATCGACGAACACATGCGTCGTGTGGTCGAGTTGTTCCCGACTTTAAAGGTAGTGTTCGAGCACATCACCACCGCCGATGCCGTGCAGTTCGTCACCGAAGCTTCGGCTAACGTTGGCGCGACCATCACCGCTCACCACCTGCTCTACAACCGCAACCACATGTTGGTGGGCGGAATTCGGCCGCACTTCTATTGCCTGCCGATCCTCAAGCGCAACACTCACCAGGTGGCACTGCTGGATGCCGCCACCAGCGGCAGCCCGAAGTTCTTCCTGGGCACCGACTCGGCGCCCCACGCCCAGCACGCCAAGGAAGCCGCATGCGGTTGTGCCGGATGCTACACGGCGTTTGCCGCCATCGAGCTGTATGCCGAAGCATTCGAACAGCGCAATGCCCTGGACAAACTCGAAGGTTTTGCCAGCCTCAATGGTCCGCGTTTCTACGGCCTGCCGGCGAATACCGACCGCATTACCCTGGTCCGTGAAGATTGGACCGCCCCCGCCAGCCTGCCGTTTGGCGAGCTGACCGTTATCCCGCTGCGCGCCGGTGAAACACTGCGCTGGCGCCTGCTGGAGGAAAGCAAGTGAGTGAAGACCATTACGATGACGAACAAGAGCACAGTGGCGGCGGCTCGCGCCACCCGATGGCCGAGCGTTTTCGCGGTTATCTGCCGGTTGTCATCGACGTAGAAACCGGTGGCTTCAACTGCGCCACCGACGCCCTGCTGGAAATCGCCGCAACCACCATCGGCATGGACGAACAGGGTTTCGTGTTCCCGGAACACACCCACTTCTTCCGTGTCGAGCCGTTCGAAGGCGCCAATATCGAAGCCGCGGCCCTGGAGTTCACCGGGATCAAGCTCGACCACCCGCTGCGCATGGCCGTCAGTGAAGAAGCAGCACTGACCGATATCTTCCGTGGCGTGCGCAAGGCGCTGAAGGCCAATGGCTGCAAACGCGCGATCCTGGTCGGCCATAACAGCAGCTTCGACCTGGGCTTCCTGAATGCCGCCGTGGCGCGCCTGGACATGAAGCGCAACCCGTTTCACCCGTTCTCAAGCTTCGACACTGCCACCCTTGCAGGCCTGGCGTATGGCCAGACCGTACTGGCCAAAGCCTGCCAGGCAGCGGGTATCGACTTTGATGGTCGTGAAGCCCACTCGGCCCGCTACGATACCGAAAAGACCGCCGACCTGTTCTGTGGCATCGTCAACCGCTGGAAACAGATGGGTGGCTGGGAAGACTTCAACGACTGAGCCTGCACCGCCCCTCCCATAAAAAAACCGGCCTTTTCAGGCCGGTTTTTTTGTACCTCGACGCAGGCTTACAGCTTGCCGGCGTTCTCGGTCAGGTAAGCGGCAACGCCTTCTGGCGAAGCGTTCATGCCTTTGTCGCCTTTTTTCCAGTTGGCAGGGCAGACTTCACCGTGCTCTTCGTGGAATTGCAGGGCGTCAACCAGGCGGATCAGCTCTTCCATGTTACGGCCCAGCGGCAGGTCGTTGATGATCTGCGAACGCACGACGCCCTTGTCGTCGATCAGGAACGCGCCACGGAAAGCGACGCCGCCTTCAGACTCAACGTCGTAGGCCTTGGCGATGTCGTGCTTCATGTCGGCAGCCATGGTGTATTTGACTTTGCCGATGCCGCCGTCGTTGATGGCGGTGTTGCGCCAGGCGTTGTGGGTGAAATGGGAGTCGATGGACACGGCAACCACTTCTACGTTGCGCGCCTTGAAATCGTCCATGCGGTGGTCCAGGGCGATCAGCTCCGAAGGGCAGACGAAAGTGAAGTCCAGCGGGTAGAAGAATACCAGGCCGTATTTGCCTTTGATGGCTTCAGACAGTTTGAAGCTGTCTACGATTTCGCCATTGCCGAGGACGGCTGGAACGTCAAAATCCGGGGCTTGTTTACCGACGAGTACGCTCATTGGATATCTCCTGATATAGGGGGTGACGATTGAAGTAAAAGGACCGGTCGAGTCTGCCTGTGGAAGCAGACAGAAATATGACGCAATCACGCTTCGTGAAGACCGACCATCATACACCGAAAAAACCGTTCGTCAGCGCACGGGCAATTCCTCTCGGATTGCTGCTGAAACTATTTTGACAATCATTCTCGTTAACATTAAGATCCATCGCACTTAAGCCATAAACCCGCGACGGTTCTCACTTATGTATGTCTGCCTCTGCACTGGCGTCACCGACGGACAAATCCGCGAAGCGATCTACGAAGGTTGCTGCAGCTACAAAGAAGTGCGTGAAACCACGGGCGTTGCCAGCCAGTGCGGCAAATGCGCCTGCCTCGCCAAGCAAGTGGTACGGGAAACCCTGACGCAGCTGCAAACAGCCCAGGCCGCGATCCCCTACTCGACAGAATTTACACACGCCTGATAGGCATGTTTTAAAGAGCCGGACCTTGTGTCCGGTTTTTTTATGCCTGTAATTCAATTAGTTAGCGCCAAGACGCGGAACACAAACATTCTTATTCCGATTAATTTTCATTTATTATTCAATAACTTAGGTTTGACACTGGGATTTTCACCGCTCAGACTCCCCCTTATACACAGCTATTACAGGGCAGGACCCCAGTCATGAAAGGCGACATCTCAGTCATCCAGCAACTCAACAAAATCCTTGCCAATGAACTGGTCGCGATCAATCAGTACTTCCTGCATGCGCGCATGTACGACGATTGGGGCCTGGAAAAGCTCGGCAAGCGTGAATACAAAGAATCGATCAAGGCCATGAAGGACGCCGACGCGCTGATCAAGCGCATCCTGTTCCTGGAAGGTCTGCCGAACGTGCAGGACCTGGGCAAGCTGAACATCGGCGAGCACACTCAGGAAATGATCGGCAGTGACCTGGGCTTTGAGCGCAAAAGCCACAGCGACATCAAGGCAGCGATTGCCCACTGTGAGACCAAAGGCGATTTCGGCAGCCGTGAGCTGCTGGAAGACATCCTGGAAGACCAGGAAGAGCATATCGACTGGCTGGAAACCCAGTTGGGCCTGATAGACAAGGTCAGCCTGGAGAACTACCTGCAATCGCAGATGGGTGAATAACCCCTACATACAAAAAAGCCCCGCTCTCGTCAGAGAAGCGGGGCTTTTTATTGCAGGTCAATCAAGCTTCAGTCTTGGCTGCCGCTTTTTCCGCTGCGTCTTTGATCAGCGCTTGCAGCGAACCATCGGCTGCCATTTCAGTGATGATATCGCTGCCGCCAACCAGCTCACCGGCTACCCACAGTTGCGGGAAAGTCGGCCAGTTAGCGTATTTAGGCAGGTTGGCGCGAATTTCCGGATTCTGCAGGATATCCACGTAGGCGAACTTCTCGCCACACGCCATGATGGCCTGGGAGGCTTTTGCGGAAAAACCGCACTGAGGAGCGTTAGGCGCGCCCTTCATGTAGAGCAGAATGGTGTTGTTGGCAATCTGGTCTTTGATCGTTTCGATGATATCCATGGAACACCTCGGCTGGAACTTTGCGACTCACAGGTCGGCACGGTGGCGCATTGTAACGCAAAATCCCAGCGCAGTGCTCGGGCACCTCACGCAGCCGCCACTTGCACCGGCACCCCATTGAGCGCCGCATTACCCGATAACTCATCCAGTTGCCGCTCGTCGGTCAAGTCATTCGCACTCGCACCCGGCTGGCCGCTTGCGATGCTCATCTGCACGCCCGGACGATCATGACCCCAACCGTGAGGCAGGCTGACCACACCCGGCATCATGTCCGTGCTGGCCACGACTTCCACTTCGATCATGCCGATGCGCGAACTCACTCGCACTCGCTGACCATCGCTCAACTGCCGACTGGCCAGATCGTCGGGGTGCATCAACAGTTGATGGCGCGGCTTGCCCTTCACCAGTCGGTGATAGTTATGCATCCACGAATTATTGCTGCGCACATGACGGCGACCAATCAGCAGCAGTTCGTCCACCGCAGGCACCGGTTGCGCGGCAAAACGCGACAGGTCCGCCAGGATCACCGGCGGTGCCGCCTGCACCTTGCCATCGGCGGTTTTCAGCCGCGCGCCCAGGTTTGGCTGGAGCGGGCCCAGGTCTACGCCGTGGGGGTGATCGGCCAGCATCGCCACCGACAGCTTATGTACAGACGCATCACCATAAATGCCGGCGCGCAGCCCGAAATCGATCATTTGCGCGGGCGGCATTGTGGGTTTGAGTGACACGCCGGTCTGCGCCGCAAAGGCTTTGGCCAAGCCGACGAAAATTTCCCAATCGTGCAGCGCGCCTGCGGGTTTGGGCAGGATCGCGCGGTTGAAGCGCGTGACGTTGCGCACCGCGAACATGTTGAAGGTGGTGTCGTAGTGGTCATTTTCCAATGCCGATGTGGACGGCAGGATCAGGTCGGCATAACGCGTGGTTTCGTTGATGTAGAGATCGACACTGACCATGAACTCCAACCCATCCAGCGCCTGCTCCAGTTGACGGCCATTGGGCGTCGACAGGACCGGGTTGCCGGCCACCGTCACCAGGGCACGGATTTGCCCTTCACCTTCGGTGAGCATTTCTTCGGCCAAGGCTGACACCGGCAGTTCCCCGCCGTACTCGGGACGCCCGGACACGCGGCTCTGCCAGCGATTGAAATGCCCACCGCCAGTCGACGCCACCAGGTCCACCGCTGGTGTGGTGCACAACGCACCTCCCACCCGATCCAGGTTGCCGGTCACCAGGTTGATCAACTGCACCAGCCAATGACACAACGTGCCGAACGCCTGGGTCGAGACGCCCATGCGTCCGTAGCACACCGCTTTATCGGCGGCCGCAAAATCTCGCGCCAATTGACGGATCTGCTCGGCAGGCACTGCACATTGGCGGCTCATGGCCTCGGCGCTAAAGTTGGCGATCTCCCGGCGTACGTCGTCCAGGCCTTCAACCGGCAAATGGCTGGCGCGGGTCAGCCCTTCAGCAAACAGGGTGTTGAGCACCCCGAACAACAACGCCGCATCACCGCCGGGGCGTACGAACAAATGCTGATCGGCAATCGCCGCCGTCTCGCTGCGTCGAGGGTCGACCACCACCACTTTACCGCCCCGTGCCTGGATGGCTTTGAGGCGTTTCTCCACATCGGGCACGGTCATGATGCTGCCATTGGACGCCAGCGGGTTGCCACCCAGAATCAGCATGAAGTCGGTGTGGTCGATGTCCGGGATCGGCAGCAGCAAGCCATGGCCGTACATCAGGTGACTGGTCAGATGGTGGGGCAACTGGTCGACGGAGGTTGCAGAGAACCGGTTGCGCGTCTTCAAAAGGCCAAGAAAATAATTGCTGTGCGTCATCAGCCCATAGTTGTGCACGCTGGGGTTGCCTTGGTAAACCGCCACCGCGTTCTGGCCATGCCGGGCCTGGATACCCGCAAGGCGTTCGGCTACAAGCGCAAAGGCACTTTCCCATGAGATCGGCTGCCATTCGTTGCCAACCCGCAGCATGGGCTGGTGCAAGCGGTCCGGGTCATTCTGGATATCCTGCAGCGCTACGGCCTTGGGGCAGATGTGTCCGCGGCTGAAGCTGTCCAGGGGGTCGCCCTTGATCGAGGTGATCGCCAGGCGACCGTCTTCGGCTTGAGTCGTTTCCAGGGTCAGGCCGCAGATGGCTTCGCACAGATGGCAGGCACGGTGATGGAGAGTCTTGGTCATGGCCAGTCTCTTTATAAGGGCTTTGGCCCAACTATGGCCCGCGACCGCCCAGGGCGCCAGCAACCTTCGCGCTGTGAATCGACGGGCATAGGCAAAGGCATGGCTAACCATGAGCAAATGTTTCAGAAGCCTCCCGCGCACCGACTAAAACCGACACAACCTGGCCTGGGCCCGCCCCCGCGCATTGCAAAAGGTCTCGGCGCCAGTGTACAAATGGCCCGCTGCTGTCAGGAAATCGTCTTCAAACGCGCGTCAGCGCCCTGCTTGAACACTCTTAAAAACCGTAGCCCTATTGGTAAGACGCGACATTTAATGTCAATATCGCGCCTTCCCCTATTTCGTCGCCCCGTGCGGCTTTCGCCGCAGGTCTCGCCCGTTGTCACAATAAACAAGGCTTTGAGTATCTGCGGTCTGTTGCAAAAAGGTAGTTAATGATGAGCGCAAGGCACTTTCTCTCCCTGATGGATTGCACGCCCGAAGAGCTGGTCAGCGTGATCCGTCGAGGCATTGAGCTTAAAGACCTGCGTAACCGCGGCGTACTGTTTGAGCCCTTGAAAAACCGTGTACTGGGGATGATCTTCGAGAAGTCCTCGACTCGTACACGCCTGTCTTTCGAAGCCGGCATGATCCAGCTGGGTGGCCAGGCGATCTTCCTGTCCCCGCGTGATACCCAACTGGGCCGTGGCGAGCCGATCAGCGATTGCGCCATCGTCATGTCGCGGATGCTCGATGCCGTAATGATCCGTACCTTCGCCCACAGCACCCTGACCGAATTTGCCGCCAACTCGCGCGTGCCGGTGATCAACGGGCTGTCCGACGACCTGCACCCCTGCCAGTTGCTGGCCGACATGCAAACCTTCCTTGAACACCGCGGTTCGATCCAGGGCAAGACCGTGGCCTGGATCGGTGACGGCAACAACATGTGCAACAGCTATATAGAAGCGGCGATCCAGTTCGACTTCCACCTGCGTATCGCTTGCCCTGAAGGCTACGAGCCGAGCGCCGAGTTCATGGCCAAGGCCGATGGCCGCGTGCAGTTGCTGCGTGATCCGAAGGATGCGGTGGTCGGCGCACACCTGGTCAGCACCGACGTCTGGACCTCTATGGGCCAGGAAGACGAAACGGCCAAGCGCCTGGCCCAGTTCGCACCTTTCCAGGTGACACGTGCCCTGCTCGATACCGCAGCGCCGGACGTACTGTTCATGCACTGCCTGCCTGCTCACCGAGGTGAGGAAATCAGCCTCGACCTGCTCGATGACCCACGCTCTGTCGCCTGGGACCAGGCCGAAAACCGCCTGCATGCGCAAAAAGCCTTGCTCGAGTTTCTCGTCCCACCGTCGTACCACCACGCATGAGCCAGCCATTACTGCTGAACCTGCGCAATCTGGCATGCGGCTATCAAGATCAACGGGTGGTGCAGAACCTCAACCTGCACCTCAATGCCGGCGACATCGGTTGCCTGCTTGGCTCGTCCGGTTGCGGCAAGACCACCACCTTGCGCGCCATTGCCGGCTTTGAACCGGTACACGAAGGCGAAATCAGCTTGGCGGGCGAAGTCATCTCCAGTGCAGGTTTTACCCTGGCACCGGAGAAACGGCGTATTGGCATGGTGTTCCAGGACTACGCACTGTTCCCGCATTTGAGCGTGGCAGACAACATCGTCTTTGGTATTCGCAAACATCCGCAAAAGGATCGTGTGGTCGCCGAGCTGCTGGAACTGGTCAACCTCAAGAATCTGGGCAAGCGCTTCCCTCATGAGCTTTCCGGTGGCCAGCAACAACGCGTCGCGCTCGCCCGCGCCCTGGCGCCAGAGCCGCAACTGTTGCTATTGGATGAACCCTTTTCCAACCTCGATGGCGAATTGCGCCGCAAGCTCAGCCATGAAGTGCGCGACATCCTCAAGGCACGCGGCACCAGTGCGATCCTGGTGACCCACGACCAGGAAGAAGCCTTTGCGGTCAGCGACCATGTCGGCGTGTTCAAGGAAGGTCGTCTGGAGCAATGGGACACGCCCTACAACCTTTACCACGAACCGCAGACGCCCTATGTCGCCAGCTTTATCGGGCAGGGTTACTTCATTCGAGGTCGCTTGAACTCACCGGAGTCAGTGAGCACCGAACTGGGAGACCTGCGCGGCAATCGCGCCTATACTTGGCCCACAGGTAGCGCGGTGGATGTATTGCTACGCCCGGACGACATCGTCTACGCGCCGGACAGCGCATTGAAAGCCCGGATCGTCGGCAAGACGTTCCAGGGCGCCTCGACCTTGTACCGGTTGCAACTGCCAACGGGCGCTCAGCTGGAATCGATTTTCCCCAGCCATGTTGATCAACAGATGGGGACGGACGTGGGGATTCGAGTGGCGGCCGAGCATCTGGTGCTGTTCCAGGCGTAAGCGGTTATACATGGGGAGTGGGCAAGCCCCCTCCCCCATTAGATCTCCACAGGGCTGATCATCAGGCCCGGCCGATGGCCGCGAATTTGGCTTGGGTATGTTCAGCCAGCACCGCGGCGGGCAATTCCACCTCCAGCCCTCGCCTCCCGGCACTGACAAAAATCGTTGCAAAGGGTTGCGCAGTTTCGTCGATAAACGTGCGCAAGCGCTTCTTCTGCCCCAGCGGGCTGATACCGCCCAACAGATAGCCAGTAGACCGCTGCGCTGCCGCCGGGTCTGCCATTTCGACCTTTTTTACGCCAGCCGCATGGGCAAGCGCCTTCAAGTCCAGACTTCCGACGACCGGCACCACCGCCACCAACAATTCTCCCTTCTCGCTGCTCGCCAATAACGTCTTGAACACCTGCGCCGGGTCGAGGCCCAATTTCTCCGCAGCTTCCAGACCATACGACGCCGCCTTGGGGTCATGTTCATAACTGTGAATGCGATGTTCGGCGCGAACTTTTTTCAACAAATCCAGTGCGGGCGTCATGGCGTCTCCGGCAGGGAAAACAGGTGCCCAATTCTAGGCCAAGCGCCGGCAAAACGCTCTAGTCCAAGCACTGCTGGGTCACAAGCTCGGTATAAAGGGCGTGATCATTCACCAGACCAATAGTTCGAAAGTGACCAATGGTTCACTTTCGACCTTTGACAGCGGTCATTCTTGTCTATATTTTTTCGTTTCCGAATACTGTAGGAATAGTCCATCAGTGCTCCAGCAGTAAGCCGCGGCTAAGGATGGGGATCCTCGTCACGGTGAAAATCGCGCAACCGCCCGTTGAGGCAGTGCGCCAGACAAGAACAACAACTGAGGTTTTCCATGACAACTGCTCTTCAACAGCCTTCACTTTCGAGCCAATGCATGGCCGAGTTCCTGGGCACTGCGCTGCTGATCTTCTTCGGTACCGGTTGCGTCGCTGCGCTCAAGGTCGCGGGTGCTAGCTTTGGGTTATGGGAAATCAGCATCATCTGGGGGATCGGTGTCAGCATGGCGATCTACCTGAGTGCCGGTATATCCGGGGCTCACCTCAACCCGGCGGTAAGTATCGCCCTGTGCCTTTTTGCCGACTTCGAAAAACGCAAACTGCCCTTCTATATTCTCGCCCAGGTCGCCGGCGCATTCTGCTCCGCCGCACTGGTGTACACGCTCTACAGCAATCTTTTTTTCGATTACGAACAAACCCACCAGATGGTCCGTGGCTCCCAGGCCAGCCTGGAACTGGCGTCGGTGTTCTCCACCTACCCCCATGCATTGCTGAGCACGGCCCAGGCATTCCTGGTGGAAATGGTCATCACCGCAATATTGATGGGCGTGATCATGGCCCTCACCGACGACAACAACGGCCTGCCTCGCGGCCCACTGGCCCCGCTGCTGATCGGTTTATTGATCGCCGTGATTGGTAGCGCCATGGGCCCGCTGACCGGCTTTGCGATGAACCCGGCACGGGACTTCGGGCCCAAGCTGATGACCTTTTTCGCCGGCTGGGGTGAAATGGCCTTTACTGGCGGTCGCGATATTCCTTACTTCCTGGTACCGATATTCGCCCCGATTGTCGGTGCTTGCCTCGGTGCTGCCGCCTATCGCGGGCTGATCGCTCGCCACCTGCCGAGTGCAGCACCTGCTATAGCTGAAACACCTGACACGGCTGTCGACGGCAAGACTCGTATTTCCTGAAAGCGCCAGCCTGGTCCCCTGCCCTTCACGGCCCAGGCTGATTTCTGACTTCCTTATTTCGTTCAAGGCAATTGACATGACCGACCTTCAGAATAAGAACTACATCATTGCCCTCGATCAGGGCACCACCAGTTCGCGGGCGATCATCTTCGATCGCGACGCCAACGTGGTGTGCACCGCGCAACGTGAATTCGTCCAACACTACCCGCAGGCCGGCTGGGTTGAGCATGACCCGATGGAAATCTTCGCCACCCAAAGCGCGGTGATGGTAGAGGCGCTGGCCCAGGCCGGCTTGCACCATGATCAGGTTGCCGCCATCGGTATCACCAACCAGCGTGAAACCACCGTGGTCTGGGATAAAATCACCGGTCGCCCGATCTACAACGCCATCGTCTGGCAGTGCCGACGCAGCACCGAAATTTGCCAGCAACTCAAGCGCGACGGCCATGAGCAGTACATCAGCGACACTACCGGTCTGGTTACCGACCCGTACTTCTCCGGCACCAAGCTCAAGTGGATCCTCGACAACGTCGAAGGCAGCCGCGAACGTGCGCGCAATGGCGAGCTGTTGTTCGGCACCGTCGACAGCTGGCTGATCTGGAAATTTACCGGCGGCAAGACCCACGTCACCGACTACACCAACGCGTCGCGCACCATGCTCTTTAACATCCACACGCTGGAGTGGGATGCGAAGATGCTGGAGATTCTCGACATCCCGCGGGAAATGCTTCCCGAAGTGAAGTCGTCCTCCGAAATCTACGGCCGCACCAAAAGTGGCATCGCCATTGGCGGTATTGCCGGTGACCAGCAGGCCGCGCTGTTCGGCCAGATGTGCGTCGAAGCCGGCCAGGCCAAGAACACCTATGGCACCGGTTGCTTCCTGCTGATGAACACCGGCGACAAGGCGGTGAAATCCAAGCACGGCATGCTCACCACCATCGCCTGCGGCCCCCGCGGTGAAGTGGCCTACGCCCTGGAAGGTGCGGTATTCAATGGCGGCTCCACCGTGCAATGGCTGCGTGACGAGCTGAAAATCATCAACGACGCCCACGACACCGAATACTTCGCCGGCAAGGTCAAGGACAGCAACGGCGTGTATCTGGTACCCGCCTTTACCGGCCTGGGCGCACCGTACTGGGACCCGTATGCCCGTGGCGCGCTGTTCGGCCTGACACGAGGCGTACGCGTAGACCACATCATTCGTGCGGCGCTGGAGTCGATTGCCTACCAGACCCGCGATGTACTCGATGCCATGCAACAGGACTCGGGCGAACGCCTCAAGGCCCTGCGCGTGGACGGTGGTGCGGTCGCCAACAACTTCCTGATGCAATTTCAGGCCGACATCCTCGGCACTCAGGTCGAACGCCCACAAATGCGCGAGACCACTGCCCTCGGCGCCGCCTACCTGGCGGGCCTGGCGTGTGGCTTCTGGGGCAGCCTGGAGGAGTTGCGTGGCAAGGCGGTGATCGAGCGCGAGTTCGAACCACAGCTGGATGAAGCGGCCAAAGAGAAACTCTACGCCGGCTGGCAAAAAGCGGTGAGCCGCACCCGTGACTGGGAACCGCACGAAGGCGCTGAATAAGGTTGTAACTGGCAGGGAGCGGATTCCTGCGTCATCATGGGCCACTTTTGTATGGCAGCCCAAAGGACGCCCCATGAATCTGCCTCCCCGCCAACAACAAATCCTCGAACTGGTCCGCGAACGCGGCTACGTTAGTATCGAGGAAATGGCGCAGCTATTCGTTGTCACCCCGCAAACCATCCGCCGCGATATCAACCAACTGGCGGACGCCAATCTGCTGCGCCGCTACCACGGCGGCGCGGCCTATGACTCCAGTGTCGAGAACACCGCGTACGCCATGCGGGCCGATCAGATGCGTGACGAGAAGCAACGCATCGGCGAAGCCATCGCCGCTCAGATTCCCGATCATGCCTCGCTGTTCATCAACATCGGCACCACCACCGAATCCATCGCTCGTGCGCTGCTCAATCACAGCCACCTGAAAATCATCACCAATAACCTCAACGTCGCCACCATGCTCAGTGCCAAGGACGACTTCGATGTGTTGCTGACCGGCGGCAACGTGCGCCGCGATGGCGGCGTGGTGGGCCAGGCCAGTGTCGATTTCATCAATCAGTTCAAGGTCGACTTTGCCCTGGTCGGTATCAGCGGGATCGACGAGGACGGCAGCCTGCTGGACTTCGATTACCAGGAGGTACGGGTTTCCCAGGCCATCATCGCCAATGCGCGGCAGGTGATCCTGGCGGCGGACTCCAGCAAATTCGGGCGCAATGCCATGATTCGCCTGGGGCCGATCAGCCTTGTGGATTGCCTGGTGACTGATCAACAGCCAGTGCCAGCATTGGTGCAAGTGTTGAATGAGCATAAGGTGCGGCTCGAGGTCGTGTAGCGCCTGCACTGCCGCCATCGGGAGCAAGCCCCCTCCCACATTTTGAGCTGTGAACACATACCAAAGTGGGAGGGGGCTTGCTCCCGATGGCGATCTATCCAGCACTCAACCTCTTGAGTCTTCCCCCGACTCATGTTCACAAATTTTCCTTTTCCTGCCCTTCGATGAGTTTTTTCAATCGAAGTCAGCTGGCTGTGCCCGCATTTATCAGCTACCATTTTCGCAAATGAACATTAATGTTCGAATTCCAAGACGAAAAGATCGCGAGGCTAGCCGATGAACCCTTCCACCTTGCCTGCTCCACCGCTTGCCGAAGTCTATGACGTTGCCGTGATTGGCGGCGGGATCAACGGCGTCGGCATTGCAGCAGACGCAGCCGGGCGCGGTTTGTCGGTATTCCTTTGCGAAAAGGATGACTTGGCCAGCCACACGTCTTCGGCCAGCAGCAAGCTGATCCACGGTGGTCTGCGTTATCTGGAACATTACGAATTCCGCCTGGTGCGTGAAGCCCTCGCCGAGCGTGAAGTACTGCTGGCCAAGGCCCCGCACATCGTCAAGCAAATGCGCTTCGTACTGCCACACCGCCCGCACCTGCGCCCGGCGTGGATGATTCGTGCCGGTCTGTTCCTTTATGACCACTTGGGCAAGCGCGAAAAGCTGGCAGGTTCCAAAAGCCTCAAGTTCGGCGCCGACAGCCCGCTCAAAAGCGAAATCACCAAGGGCTTTGAATACTCCGACTGCTGGGTCGACGACGCCCGCCTGGTGGTACTCAACGCCATGGCTGCCCGCGAAAAAGGCGCGCACATCCACACGCAGACCCGTTGCGTCAGCGCCAAGCGCAGCAACGGCATGTGGGAAATGAACATGGAACGTGCCGACGGCAGCCTGTTCTCGATCCGCGCACGCGCGCTGGTGAATGCCGCCGGCCCGTGGGTAGCCAAATTCATCAGGGACGACCTGAAGCTGGATTCGCCTTACGGCATCCGCTTGATCCAGGGCAGCCACCTGATCGTGCCAAGACTGTACGAGGGCGCCCACGCGCATATCCTGCAGAACGAAGACCAACGCATCGTCTTCACCATTCCGTACCTGAACCACCTGACCATCATCGGCACCACCGACCGCGAATACACGGGCGACCCGGCCGCAGTTGCGATTACCGAAGGTGAAACCGACTACATGCTCAAAGTGGTCAACGCGCACTTCAAGAAGCAGCTGAGCCGCGAGGATATCGTCCACACGTATTCCGGCGTGCGCCCACTGTGCAATGACGAGTCGGACAACCCATCGGCCATTACGCGTGACTACACCCTGTCGCTGTCCGGCGGCTCCGGCGAAGCGCCGATCCTGTCGGTATTCGGCGGCAAGCTGACCACCTATCGCAAGCTGGCCGAATCGGCCATGGCCCAACTGGCGCCGTACTTTACCCAGATGCGCCCAAGCTGGACCGCCACCGCCAGCCTGCCCGGCGGCGAAAACATGAGCACGCCTGAAGCGCTGGCCGAAGCCATCCGCAACAAGTTCGACTGGGTGCCGAGCGAGATCGCCCGTCGCTGGTCCACCACTTATGGCAGCCGCACCTGGCGCCTATTGGAAGGCGTGCAATCGCTGGCCGACCTCGGTGACCACCTGGGTGGCGGCCTGTATACCCGCGAAGTCGACTACCTGTGCGCCGAAGAGTGGGTGACCCAACCGCAGGACGTGCTGTGGCGCCGTACCAAGCTTGGCCTGTTCACCACACCTCAGGAGCAGGAAAACCTGCAGCGTTACCTGTCCAAGGTCGAGCAGAGCCGCAGCAAGATCGAAGCTGCCTGACCGCCCAATTGTAGGAGCGAGCTTGCTCGCGAAAAACCTGAGAGCGCCGCGTTTATTCAGCATAAACGCGGCGTTTTTGCGTTTTTCGCGAGCAAGCTCGCCCCTACGGACTATTCGGTTTTCCGAACACACCCCTCCACCCTATTCGGTTTGCCGGACCTCCGCCTGAAAATATCGCCGAAACAAAAAGTTAATCTCCATATAAATCATGTAGTTACCCTTTTATTTTCGGTATGGCACGACTCATGCTCTACACTCTCTGACGATTACCTGAGGCGCCTTAGGAGCCGTCACGGGCATTCGCTATACAAGAGAGCCGTTCACCTGGCTTCATAAAAAAAACAAATGTCGAGGAAGTATTGATGCGTATCGTTCCCCATATCCTGGGCGCAGCTATCGCTGCTGCTCTGATCAGCACTCCAGTTTTCGCCGCAGAACTCACCGGCACGCTGAAGAAAATCAACGACTCCGGCACCATCACTCTCGCTCACCGCGACAGCTCTATTCCGTTTTCCTACATTGCGGATGGTTCGGGCAAACCCGTGGGCTACTCCCACGACATTCAGTTGGCCGTCGTTGAACAACTGAAAAAAGACCTGAACAAACCCGACCTGAAAGCCAAATACAACCTGGTGACCTCGCAAACCCGTATCCCGTTGATCCAGAACGGCACCGCGGATCTGGAGTGCGGCTCCACCACCAACAACGCCGAACGCGCCCAGCAAGTCGACTTCACCGTCAACATCTTCGAAATCGGCACCCGCCTGCTGGTCAAGAAAGACAAGGAAGGCAAGCCGTCCTACGCTGACTTTGCCGACCTCAAAGGCAAGAACGTCGTGACCACCGCCGGCACCACGTCCGAGCGCATCATCAAGGCGATGAACGCCGACAAGCAGATGGGCATGAACGTTATCTCCGCCAAAGACCACGGCGAATCCTTCCAGATGCTCGAAAGCGGCCGTGCCGTTGCGTTCATGATGGACGACGCGCTGCTGGCCGGCGAAGAAGCCAAGGCCAAGAAGCCGGATGACTGGGTTATCACAGGCACCCCGCAGTCCTTCGAAGCCTATGCTTGCATGGTTCGCAAAGGCGACCCGGACTTCAAGAAAGCCGTGGATGACGCCATTGTCGCCCTGTACAAGTCCGGCGAGATCAACAAGATCTACGCCAAATGGTTCGAAAGCCCAATCCCACCGAAGGGCCTGAACCTGAACTTCCCGATGAGCGACAAGGTCAAGGAGCTGATCGCCAACCCAAGCGACAAACCAGCGCCAGAAGTAAAAATCTGATACCTGACTAAGCTTATCTCCTGAGGGAGCCAACCCTCCCTCAGGCGTCTGTAATTACCTGCTAGCTTCAACTTGGAACACTCGACCTGGCGGTTTTCGAGCCGATCGCGTGTGCCTGGCATTCATTGTCGGGCGGAAAAGGATCTTCCCAAGCGGGTGCTTGTACATCGATCGATCTCGAGGGGAGACCCTAATGAATTACAACTGGGACTGGGGCGTGTTCTTCAAGTCCACCGGCGTGGGCAGCGAGACTTATCTCGACTGGTACATCTCCGGGCTGGGCTGGACCATCGCCATCGCCATCGTGGCATGGATTATCGCCTTGCTGCTGGGCTCCATTCTGGGGGTCATGCGCACGGTGCCAAACCGCCTCGTGTCGGGCATTGCGACCTGCTACGTAGAACTGTTTCGTAACGTGCCGCTGCTGGTTCAGCTGTTCATCTGGTACTTCCTGGTACCGGACATGCTGCCGCAAAACCTGCAGGACTGGTACAAACAAGACCTGAACCCGACCACCTCGGCCTACCTGAGCGTTGTGGTGTGCCTGGGCCTGTTCACCGCCGCCCGTGTGTGTGAGCAAGTACGTACAGGCATCCAGGCGCTGCCACGTGGCCAGGAATCCGCCGCGCGCGCCATGGGCTTCAAGCTGCCGCAGATCTACTGGAACGTGCTGCTGCCCCAGGCGTATCGCATCATCATTCCACCGCTTACCTCCGAATTCCTCAACGTGTTCAAGAACTCCTCCGTGGCGTCCTTGATCGGCTTGATGGAACTGCTGGCGCAAACCAAACAGACCGCCGAGTTTTCGGCCAACCTGTTTGAAGCCTTCACCCTGGCCACGCTGATCTACTTCACCCTGAACATGAGCCTGATGCTGCTGATGCGCGTAGTGGAGAAGAAAGTCGCAGTGCCCGGCCTGATCTCCGTGGGGGGTAAATAATGGACTTCGATTTCAGCGGCATCATCCCCGCCATCCCGGGCCTGTGGAACGGCATGGTCATGACCTTGAAGCTGATGGTCATGGGCGTGGTCGGCGGCATCATCATCGGGACCATCCTGGCCCTGATGCGCTTGTCGTCCAATAAACTGCTGTCGCGTGTGGCCGGCGCCTATGTGAACTACTTCCGCTCGATCCCGCTGCTGCTGGTGATCACCTGGTTCTACCTGGCGGTGCCGTTCGTACTGCGCTGGATCACCGGCGAAGACACGCCGATCGGTGCGTTCACTTCCTGCGTCGTGGCATTCATGATGTTCGAGGCTGCGTACTTCTGCGAAATCGTGCGGGCCGGCGTGCAGTCGATCCCCAAGGGCCAGATGGCAGCGGCACAAGCGATGGGCATGACCTACGGCCAGACCATGCGCCTGATCATCCTGCCCCAGGCGTTCCGCAAGATGACGCCGTTGCTGCTGCAACAGTCGATCATCCTGTTCCAGGACACCTCCCTGGTCTACACCGTGGGCCTGGTGGACTTCCTCAACTCCGCCCGCTCCAACGGCGACATCATCGGCCGCTCCAATGAGTTCCTGATCTTTGCCGGTGTCGTCTACTTCATCATCAGCTTTTCCGCCTCGCTGCTGGTCAAGCGTCTGCAAAAAAGGTTTGCCGTATGATCTCTATCAAGAACATCAACAAGTGGTATGGCGACTTCCAGGTGCTGACCGATTGCAGCACCGAGGTTAAAAAAGGCGAAGTGATCGTGGTGTGCGGGCCCTCCGGCTCGGGCAAGTCCACCCTGATCAAGTGCGTCAACGCGCTGGAACCGTTCCAGAAGGGCGACATTGTGGTCGATGGCACCTCCATCGCCGACCCGAAGACCAACCTGCCAAAACTGCGTTCACGCGTTGGCATGGTGTTCCAGCACTTCGAGCTGTTCCCGCACCTGACTATCACTGAAAACCTGACCATCGCGCAGATCAAGGTGCTGGGCCGCAGCAAGGAAGAAGCCACCAAGAAGGGCCTGCAACTGCTCGACCGCGTGGGCTTGTCGGCACACGCCCACAAGCACCCTGGCCAGCTCTCCGGCGGCCAGCAGCAACGTGTGGCGATTGCCCGCGCCCTGGCCATGGACCCGATCGTCATGCTGTTCGACGAACCGACCTCGGCGCTGGACCCGGAAATGGTCAACGAAGTGCTCGACGTGATGGTGCAACTGGCCCATGAAGGCATGACCATGATGTGCGTGACCCACGAAATGGGCTTCGCCCGCAAAGTGGCCGACCGCGTGATCTTCATGGACGCCGGCAAGATCATCGAAGACTGCCCGAAAGAAGAGTTCTTCGGCGACATCAGCGCACGCTCCGAACGCGCACAGCACTTCCTTGAGAAAATCCTGCAGCACTAAGTACTAAACAGCTCCCACTGTAGGAATATGGCCAATGTGGGAGGGGGCTTGCCCCCGATAGCGGTGGATCAGTGACAGATGTATCGACTGACACACTGCTATCGGGGGCAAGCCCCCTCCCACACTGGATCGCACAGGCTGGCAGCTCTGGTTGACCCAAGGCATCTGTGATGAAATGCGACCCCAATCAATATCGCGCCGCGCCGCCATCACTTGCCGTGAAGCCTCGTCTGATACGCCAACTGTTCCTTCCGCCGTTGATCATCGCCCTGATGATCGGCCTGGGTTATATCGGCTTTTGGGTCAGCGAGTACTATGGCATCCGCACCCTCAGCGACAACGGCGAACGCCAGTTGGAGTTGCACGCCCGCACCGTCGAAAGTGAACTGAGCAAATACACCTATCTGCCCAGCCTGCTGGAGCTGGAGTCCAGCGTGTCGCAATTGCTGGCCGAGCCGAACCAGGAAACCCGCAAAACGGTCAACGACTACCTTGAGGGCCTGAATCGTCGCAGTCGCAGCCGAGCCATCTACGTGATGGACACCACCGGCCGCGTGCTGGCCACCAGTAACTGGCGCGATGCCGACAGTTACCAGGGTGAGGACCTGTCTTTTCGCGCCTATTTCCAGAATGCCGTACGCGGCCAGCCCGGCCGTTTCTACGGTATCGGCAGCACCAACGGCGAACCCGGCTATTACCTGGCCCATGGCCTGGAAGAGCACGGCAAGATCATCGGCGTCGCCGTGGTCAAGGTGCGCCTCGAAGCCCTCGAAGAACGCTGGCAGCGCGCCCGTCTCGAGGCGTTCGTGAGCGACGAGAACGGCATCATCATTCTGTCCAGTGACCCGGCGCGCCGCCTCAAGGCTGTACGCCCGCTGAGCGATGACACCAAGGATCGCCTGGCCCACAGCCTGCAATATTACTGGGCGACGCTCAATGAACTGCAACCCCTGGCCCGCGAGCGCCTGAACGAAGGCACCGAGAAACTGACCTTCCCGGCCAATTCGGAAGTGGTCAACGACCAGCACGCCGTCAGCTACCTGGCGCAAACCCGACCGCTCAACGACACGCCGTGGAATTTCACCCTGCTCACCCCGCTCAATGATCTGCGTCGTGCCGCGATCAATCAGGGCATCCTGGTGGCAGTTGCCTTCGGCCTTGTCGCCTTCCTGCTGATTGCCTGGAACGAGCGACGCAAGGTCATCGCCACCCGCCTCGCCGCTCGGGAAGCCCTGCAGGAAGCCAACAGCCAACTGGAGCGGCGGATCGCCGAACGCACCGCCGACCTGCGCGCCAGTAACGAACGGCTCAAGGGCCAGATCCGCGAACGGCGCCAGGCCGAAGAGACCCTGCGCCGCGCCCAGGACGAACTGGTGCAGGCCGGCAAACTCGCCGCCATCGGCCAGATGTCCACCAGCATCGCCCACGAGTTGAACCAGCCGCTGGCCGCGCTGCGCACCCTGTCCGGCAATACCGTGCGCTTCCTTGAGCGCGGCGCCCTGGACACCGCCAGCACCAACCTCAAGACCATCAACGAACTGATCGACCGCATGGGCCGTATCACCGCCAGCCTGCGCTCGTTCGCCCGGCGCGGCGATGACCAGGGCGAAGCCAGCCTGGGCAAGGCCGTGGACGCTGCGTTCCAGGTGCTGGGCGCACGCCTGGACGGTTTGCCACTGACCTTGCACCGCGACTTCGCACCCGCCCAGTTGCAGATCGACCAGACACGCCTGGAACAGATTCTGGTCAACCTGATCGGTAATGCTCTGGACGCGATGCAGACGCAACCGGCGCCGCAATTGTGGTTGGAGGGCCAGAGTACCGAGGGCAAATACCGCCTGCTGGTACGCGACAATGGTCACGGCATCGCCCCTGAGGCACGCAAGCATTTGTTCGAACCCTTCTTCACCACCAAGCCCGGCGAACAAGGCCTGGGCCTGGGCCTGACCCTGTCCGCGAGCCTCGCAGCCGCGACCGGTGGCAGCCTGGCCGTGGAACACCCGGCCGGTGGTGGTACTGCCTTTGTCCTTAACCTGCCGCTGGCGGGCGCTAAAAAAGTTGAGTCGACATGAATACTGATCCTCAAGACCTGACCGTGCTGATCGTCGAAGATGATCCCCACGTGCTGCTCGGTTGCCAACAGGCCCTGGCGCTGGAAGACATCCACAGCGTCGGCGTGGGCAGCGCCGAAGAAGCGCTCAAACGTATCGGCGAAAACTTTGCCGGCATCGTCATCAGCGATATTCGCCTGCCGGGCATCGATGGTCTGGAGCTGCTGACCCGCCTCAAGGCGTTGGATAAAAGCCTGCCGGTGGTCCTGATTACCGGGCATGGCGATATTTCCATGGCCGTCGGCGCCATGCGCAACGGCGCCTACGATTTCATGGAAAAACCCTTCTCTCCCGAGCGCCTGGTCGACGTTGCCCGTCGCGCCCTGGAGCAGCGTGGGCTGGCGCGAGAGGTCTGGTCACTGCGCCGCCAGTTGGCCGAGCGTGATTCGCTGGAAGGCCGCATCATTGGCCGCTCGCCGGCGATGCAGAACCTGCGCGAGCTGATCGCCAACGTCGCCGACACGTCGGCCAACGTGCTGATCGAAGGTGAGACTGGCACTGGCAAGGAGCTGGTTGCCCGTTGCCTGCATGATTTCAGCCGACGCCACTCCCATCAGTTCGTCGCCTTGAACTGCGGGGGCCTGCCGGAAAACCTGTTCGAAAGCGAAATTTTCGGCCACGAGGCCAATGCCTTCACCGGCGCCGGCAAACGCCGCATCGGCAAGATCGAACACGCCCACCAAGGCACGCTGTTCCTCGATGAAGTGGAAAGTATGCCGATCAACCTGCAGATCAAACTGCTGCGGGTGCTGCAGGAACGCACCCTGGAGCGCCTGGGTTCGAACCAGAGCGTGGCAGTGGATTGCCGGGTAATCGCTGCCACCAAGTCCGACCTCGACGAACTGAGCCGCGCCAACCAGTTCCGCAGCGACCTGTACTACCGCCTCAACGTGGTCACCCTGGAACTGCCGCCTTTGCGCGAGCGGCGCGAAGACATCCTGCAACTGTTCGAACACTTCCTGCAGCAATCGTCGCTGCGCTTCGACCGGGCGGTGCCGGAGCTGGACAACCAGACCTTGTCGAGCCTGATGAGCCACGACTGGCCGGGCAACGTGCGTGAACTGCGCAACGTCGCCGAACGTTTTGCCCTGGGGCTGCCCGCCTTCAAGAAAAGCGGCGCCAGCAGCGGCAACCATGGCCTGGCCTTTACCGAAGCGGTAGAAGCCTTTGAGCGCAACCTGCTGGTGGACGCCCTGCAGCGTAGCGGCGGCAACCTGACCCAGGCCAGCCAGGAATTGGGCATGGCCAAGACAACGCTGTTCGACAAGGTCAAGAAATACGGGTTGAGCCACTGATGGATCTGTTCTTGAAGGCCGCACTTGGCGCGGCGGTGGTGCTGATCCTGGCGGCACTGGCCAAGACCAAAAACTATTACATCGCAGGCTTGGTGCCACTGTTTCCGACCTTCGCGCTGATCGCCCACTACATCGTCGGCAAAGGGCGTTCGGTGGAGGATTTGAAGACCACCATCGTGTTCGGGATGTGGTCGATCATTCCGTACTTCGTGTACCTGGCGACCTTGTATGTGATGGTCGATCGGATGCGGCTGGAGGCATCACTGGCAGTGGCTGCCGTGGCCTGGTTGATGGCCGCCTCGATCCTTGTCAGCATCTGGGTTCGCCTCCACTCCTGACTCAACTCGGTAAGAAATGTGGGAGGGGGCTTGCTCCCGATAGCGGTGGATCAGGGAAATATGTACTGACTGACACACCGTTATCGGGAGCAAGCCCCCTCCCACATTTTTTAGCTACGCAGCATCAGCGGACTATTTTGTCGACCTGAATGCCCAGTTTCTTCAGTCGATACCAGAAACTGCGCTCGGAAATCCCGATCCGCTGCGCCGCCGCGGCCTGCACCCCGTTGCTCTCCTGCAACGCCGCCAGAATGTAGGCTTTCTCCACCTCGGCCAGCGCCGCATCCAGATCCTGCGGCACGCCCGGGCCGTCGCTGAGGATCGCCGTCACATCGCCCTCGCTCGGTTTTGAAGCAAACAGATACCCTGGCAAATCAATATCCTCGATCACCGGCGACGCTGCCACGATGGTCGCGCGCTCCACGCAGTTTTGCAGCTCGCGAATATTGCCCGGCCAGTGATACGCCGCCATCGCCTGCAATGCCTCGGGGCTGAAGCCGGTAATACGCTTACCGGCGGTGGCGCTCAAGGTCTGGGCGAAATGCCGGGCCAGGGGCGCGATATCTTCCACGCGCTCACGCAGGGCCGGCAATGGAATCGGGAAGACGTTGAGGCGGTAGTAGAGGTCTTCGCGAAACTCTTTGTTCGCCACTGCGTCCAGCAGGTTCTTGTTGGTGGCGGCAATGACCCGCACATCCACCTTGCGCTCGCGTGGGTCGCCCACCGGCTCGATGACCCGCTCTTGCAAGGCGCGCAAAATCTTGGCCTGCAACGCCAGGGGCATGTCCCCCACTTCATCGAGGAACAGCGTGCCCTTGTCGGCCTGCATGAAGCGCCCTACCCGGTCGGCCACGGCGCCGGTGAAGGCGCCTTTGCGATGGCCGAACATCTCGCTTTCCAGCAAACCTTCGGGAATCGCCGCGCAGTTGACAGCCACAAAGGGTTTGTCGGCGCGGCTGCCATGCTTGTGGATGGCGCGGGCGACCATTTCCTTGCCGGTGCCGCTTTCGCCGGTCAGCAGGATGGTTGCGCTGCTGTCACGCACCGAATCCACGGCTTGCAGCACCTTGCGAAACGCCGGGCTGTCGCCCACCAGGCTGTCGAACTGCGCATGTTCATCCAGCTCGGCGCGCATCCGCGCGTTATCGCGCATGATGTCGCGAAATTGCAGGGCCTTGGCCACGGTGATGTCCAGCTCGTCGATATCGAACGGCTTGGCGATGTAGTCATAGGCACCGTTGCGCATCGACTGCACGGCATTTTTTACCGTGCTGTAGGCGGTCATCACAATCACCGGCACCTGTGGATAGCGCACCTTGATCTCGGCCAGCAATGCCGGCCCGTCCATGCCCGGCATACGCCAGTCGCTGATCACCAGGTCGATGTCCTCCTCGCCCAGCACCTTGAGCGCATGCAGGCCGTTGCCCGCGCTGAACACCTGGATACCGTTCTGGCTCAGGGCCTGGGTCAGCAAATCACAGAGCTTGGGCTCGTCGTCCACCACCAATACGTTATGCGTCATGCCCGTCCTCATCCTCGCCGTCGTCTTCACCGTTAGCCGGAATGTACAGGCTGAAGGTGGCGCCGGCATCTTTCTCACTGGCGCATTCGATGCTGCCGTCGTGACTTTCCATGATCGAATAGACTTTGGCCAGGCCCAGTCCGGTGCCCGATGCCTTGGTGGTGACAAACGGCGTGAAGATACGCTCGACCATATCCGCCGGGATACCCTGGCCCGTATCGGCGATGCTGATCACCGTGTTGTCGCCCACGTTGCGGATGCCCAGGGTCAGGCGCCCGCCTTCGGGCATCGCGTCGATGGCGTTGAGTATCAGATTGAGGCAAGCCTGCTTGAGCTGCTTGGCATCGGCATAGATCGTGGCGTCGGGCGCCTGATCGTCAATCTGTGCATCAATATTGTGAGTGCTCAGCTCCGGGCCGCAGAAACCGAGGATTTCTTCCACCAGGGCACGTGCCGGCTGCAGCACGCGTATCGGTGGATTGGGCTTGGCGAAATCGAGGAACTCGGTAATCAGCTCGTTGATGCGGCTGACCTCGCTGATGACGTACTCCAGGTGACGCTTATCGGTTTCCGCGAGGTCGGCCCGCCGATGCAACAATTGGGTGGCGGTCTTGATGATGCCCAGCGGGTTGCGGATTTCATGGGCCAGGCCCATGGCGACTTCACCCAGGGCATGCAGCCGATCACGCCGACGCAGTTGGGCTTCCAGGTGGTGCAGTTCGCCGAGGCGCTCGGTCATGTGGTTGAAGGTGCTGCTCAACTGCGCCAGTTCATCACCACCACTGACCACCACGCGATGCGCGTAACTACCGGAAATCACCGCGTTCACACCTTGGGACAAGTCGCGCAGCGGTTTGGTCAGGCGCTGCGACACCAGCACCCCGGCCGCCAGTGACAGCGCCGAGCTGAGCAGGAAGATCAGCACGAACAGGTTGCTCTGGTTCACCAGCCCTACCAGGCTGGTGTGACGCAACAGGCCGCTGAATATAACGCCTTGCAGTTCGCCGGCATCATTGAAGATCGGCCAGTACAAACCGCTGTACTGGTTAGTGAATTGCTCGCTGGGCTGCTTGGTGCTGCGCAGCGCGGCCTCGACGTTCTTCGGGATGCGCGAAGGGTGATTCTCGAAACGCTGGGTGGAAAATATCTCGGAAAAACCCGCCGGGTTGGCCAGGTACAAACGCAGGTCCAGGGAGTGCACATCGGCCACGCTGGTGAGGAAACTGCTGTCCAGGTAGGTCGCCACCAACAACAGGTAATCAACGCCATCGCGGCTGGTCTCGAAGGTTGACACCACCAGCCCCGTGCTCACCCCCGCGACTTGCACGGTCTGCAGCACGGCATTGCTGGTCAGGTTGATCTGCCTGACGATGTCATCGGCGGCTGTGCTGAACACCACTTTGTGGTCGCTGGTGCGAATCAGCGCGACCACGTCGATATCGGTGGCATCGGCAATGTCGGCGGTCAGCCGGTCATGCTTGGCCGCCTGTTTGGACGACGGTGGGCTGGTATAGCGCAAGAACAGCTTGGCCATGCGCGCGTTGTCATGAAGGATGTCACCGATCTCATCCTTGACGATCTTGGTCGATTCTTGCAGCCAGATACGCACGTTGCTGTCGAAAATCTGCGACAGCGTGGTGGCGGCCAGCTCAGCGGCGATCATGGTCGGAATAACGCTGACCAGCCAGAACGCCAGCACCAGCTTGCGCTGGACGCTCCAACGCGAAATGGCAAAGGGGCGGGCTTTCTGGCGGGTCTTGGTGATCATCAGGTTTCGCTTATCGCAGCAGCCATGGCAGGGTCGGAACGATCCGGTCGAATAAACAGTTTTACAAGCTTGAGCAGGCCGTTGACCAGCCAGTTGCGATGGCGAAAGAACAGGCTGTTGCCCTCGAACTCGCACCCCAGCCGCAGTTTACTGGCATACCCGGCCTGGCCGCACTCGTACACCGGGATATTGTGCTCAATACAATAGTCGACATTGGTCAGCCAACTGCGAAAGTACAGGTTGTACTCACGGCTGAATTCGATGTCGTGGCAAAAGAACTTATCCACCAGCCGCTGCTCATCCAGCAGGATCAGGTTGAACGCCACCAGGCGTTCGTCCACCCAGTAAAGAACACAGACCGCCCGTTCGTGAAGGTGTTCAAGCACGCCGGTGAAGTAAGCGGCAGGCAGGCGCTCGAACTGTAGATCTGCGCGCGCAAGCGTGGCCTCGTACAGGCGCATGATCTGGGGCAGCACATCATCGACGTTGTGCCGCCACTCGATGCGCGGCCCGGGTGCCCGTAGCTTGCGACGCAGGTCCTTGCGCGTGGATTTGCCCAGCGAGCCCAGGTACGCATCCACCGACCCATAGGGCAACGGCAACACCCCGGTCGGCAAGCTCGGCATGGTCTGAAAGCCGGCCGCACGACAACTGTCGGCCCAATGCGGGTCGTTGGTCGGCGCGTCCTTGACCGCCACCAACCCAATACCGAAGTGGTCGGCATCCCGACGCGCAGCCGCCAGTAACTGGCGCAACAACAACGCGCGGCGGGCCTCGGGCACATGGCTGGCGACCCCCGCATCACAACGCTCAGCCACCGGCGAACCAATGGCGTACAGCGCCAATTGCAAAGCCTGCGGCCACAGGCGAGCCAGGCGTTCGGTCACGCGCTTGCCCGCCCCCGACACCGTGGTGTCGAGGCGATAATGGGTAATGAACGCAACAGCCACAGCCACTAACGTTTCATCTTCGTAGACCGCCAGGTAACGCCACTGAAAATCATCGATAGCGGCGTTTTCTACAGCCAGGTAATAGTCCCAATCCTCCAGGGCACCGGGAAAACAATCATTCCAGGCATCGCGCTGGATCGCCCGGATGGTCGGGAAGGCTTGGGTGGTTATCACAGATTGCCCTTATTTCTATGGCGAACGCCGATCAAATGTGAGAGCTGGCCTCGGTGCGTCAGGCAGACCGCAGTGATGCCATGGCCGGCAAGCCAGCTCCCACCTTGACCGGCGTTGACCTGAAGGCTGTGTGCTGCTCGACAAACTCGGCACTCAGCTCGATTACCCGTCGGTATTGCAGGTCGACGGTGATCATGTGGTAGCAGTTATCCAGCAAAATCTTGGTCACCGGGCCGCCGAGGTGGCGTTCCACGTAGTCGGCGTTCCAGCGGCTGGTGATGTCGTCTTCGATCGAATGCAGCACCAGCGCCGGCACCTTGATGTCGGGCATGCGCTTTTTGACCACCGCGTTCATGCGGTGCAATTCGCGCACGGTAATGCCTTCCATGGTCAGCAAACCGGCCTCGCTGCTTTCGCCTTCCTTCATCTGTCGCTCGACGATGGCCCGCAGGCGCTCATTCTTGATGCCGTAGGGCGGCTTTTCTTCGAAGCTGCAAACGTGCACGCCGAATGGAATCTTCATCAGCAACGGCGTGAGGAACGCCAGCTTGTTGATGCTCCAGCCGTCGTACTTCAGGGTGGTGGAGTACATCAGCAGCCCGGCGACCTGGCCTGGGTGTTCGGCGGCCACATACATGGACATCACCGCGCCCATGGACAAGCCGCCGACAAACACCTGCCCGTGGCGTTGCTTGACCTGCAGGAAGGTCTTGCGCACGCCTTCGTACCAGTCACGCCAGCCGGTAGCCTGCAAGTCGCTGTTATCGCCGCAGTGCCCGGCCAACGTGGGCACATACACCGTGCAATTGCCTGTCTTGGCCAGGCCCTTGGCGACCTGGCGCAACTCGGTCGGTGTGCCGGTCAGGCCGTGGATCAACAGGATCCCGACCGGACCTTCACCGAGAACGAAGCCGGCGGTACCTTCACCGAGGTCGATCCCTTGCGCATTCACCGATTGGTCGCTCGCACCAGCAGTTGCTCAAGCAGCTTGAGACCCAATTCGATTTCCGGGTAGCTGATTTCCAGGGACGGTGCCAGGGTGATCACGTTCTTGTAGTAACCGCCCACGTCGAGGATCAGACCCAGCTTCTGGCCGTCCACCACCATGTCGCCTTTCATGCCTTCCTCGACCATGTAGTCCAGGGTCGCCTTGTCTGGGGTGAAGCCGTCCGGGCCGCAGATTTCGCAGCGCAGCGCCAGGCCCAGGCCGTCGACATCGCCGATGATCGGGAAGCGTTTTTGCAGGTCCTGCAAGCCTTCCAGGAAGAACTTGCCCTTGGCCATGACCATCGCGCCGTAATCGACTTCGTTGGTCATCTTGAACATTTCCAGGCCGACGGCGGTGCCCAACGGGTTGGAGGCGAAGGTGGAGTGAGTCGAACCTGGCGGGAACACCTTCGGGTTGATCAACTCTTCACGGGCCCAGATACCGCCCAATGGGTTGAGGCCATTGGTCAGGGCCTTGCCGAACACGATCACGTCCGGCTGCACATCGAAGTGCTCGATCGACCAGAGCTTGCCGGTGCGGTAGAAACCCATCTGGATTTCGTCGGACACCATCAGGATGCCGTGCTGGTCCAGGACGTGCTTGAGCTCGCGGTAGAAGTTCATCGGTGGGATCACGTAGCCGCCGGTGCCCTGGATCGGCTCGACATAGAAAGCTGCGTATTCGCACTGGTTGGTTTTGGGGTCCCAGACGCCGTTGTATTCGGTCTCGAACAAACGGGCGAACTGCTGCACGCAATGGCTGCCATATTCTTCCTTGGTCATGCCCTTCGGGCCACGGAAGTGGTAAGGGAATGGGATGAAGTTGGCGCGTTCACCAAAGTGGCCGTAGCGACGACGATAGCGGAAGCTGGAGGTGATCGACGAGGCGCCGAGGGTGCGGCCGTGGTAGCCGCCTTCAAAGGCGAACATCAGGCTTTTGCCGTTGCTGGCGTTGCGTACCACCTTCAACGAGTCTTCGATGGACTGCGAACCGCCGACGTTGAAGTGCACGCGGCCGTCGAGACCGAACTTCTTCTTGGCATCGACCGCGATCATTTCCGAGAGCTCGATCTTGCCTTTGTGCAGGTACTGGCTGGCAATTTGCGGCAGGGTGTCGATCTGTTGTTTCAGCGCATTGTTCAGACGCGGGTTGGCGTAGCCGAAGTTGACCGCCGAGTACCACATTTGCAGGTCGAGGTAAGCCTGGTCTTCGGTGTCCCACACGTAGGAGCCTTCGCAACGGCTGAAAATACGCGGAGGCTCGATGTAGTGAACGGTGTCGCCGTAGGAGCAATACTTGGCTTCTTTATCCAGAAGGATCTGGTCTTCGGCGGTAGCGATACGGATATCAGACATGATGGAAGAGTTCCTGAGTGTCAGAAGAGGTGTTGAAGGTGGTGGCGTTGGCGGCGATGCCTTGGGGCAGCTTGGCCAGCAGTGCGGTCACTTGCGCAAAGGTGTCGAAGCGCGCGTGAGGAATCTGGTTGGCGACGCAGTACTCGGCGAGGCTGCCCTTGGCGAACACGAAGTCGGCGGTGGAAGCCACGCACATGTCGGACTTGCCGTCACCGATCACCAGTACGCGCTTGTTGCGCGGGGTGGATTTGCACTTGCAGTTGCCGGAAGCGGCGCGGCAAGCATCGCTGGCGTAGGGGAAGTCGATACGCCAGCTGTTCTGGTCGACCTGGCGCAGGCGGTTGGCGAGGATCGGCAACAAGGTCACGTAATTGCGCGACAGGATGCGCGCGATGCCCTGCTCGATGCCGTCGCTGACCACCTCGATAGAGGCGCCCAGGTCCATGACGTGATCAACGAAATCCGGGAAGTCCGGGTCGATCTCGACGCTGTCGAAATACGCCAGCAGTTCGCTTGGGGTGGCCTTGATCAGCGCCAGTTGGCGGCTCAGGCATTCGCGTGAACCGATATGCCCGTCCAGCCATTGCTGTTCAATGGTTTCCCACTCGGGGCCGGCGAAGCGTTGGAGGACGTTGTCGATGACATCCGTGGGGGTAATGGTCCCATCGAAGTCACACACGATATGCCAGTGGATCATCTACCTGTACCTGAGAGAGCGCGCTGTATGCGCTTGCAACAGGGATAGAGCAGGGAGTGTGCCAACTAGTCAAAACCCAGTGGGGCTGGGGGTTTGCCGGCAGATTCGCAGTGATAGGCGTGCTGCAAGCTACAATTTTTGTAGCTTGCTACAAACAACATGAGTGCTTGCGCAGGCGCGAGGGTTTGCGCGTTCATGCGCGCCTGTCACCTCAGGAACGTACACCATGACCAACATCACTTCTGCCGTATTCGCAGGTTTGCTCGGCCTATGGGGCTGCTCCAGTGCCGCCTGGGCAGACGGCATCAGCGGCGACGTGGGCGCGGGCCTGAGCTATCAGCCCCATGACCCCACCGGCAGCCGCTACGAAACCCGGCCCGTGCCCTACCTGGACCTGGATTGGGGCGACGTCAGCCTGAGCACCGACGACGGCTTGACCTGGAGCGCGCTGAACACCCACGGCATCACCGCCGGCCCCTATATCAATTACCTGGCAGGGCGTACCTCCAACGGTGAGTTGCAGGGCTTGCGCAATGTGTCGGACATGGCTGAGGTCGGCGGTTTCATCCAGTACGCCCCGGCCAACTTCTGGCGGGTCTACGCGCAACTGGGCCAGGCCGTGGGCGGCGGGCATTCCCAGAGCGGCACCCTGGGTAAGATCGGCGGCGAACTGGGCTACCCGTTGGGCGGCGGGATTATCGGCAGCAGTGGGCTGGTGGCGCATTTTGCCGATGCACGCCAGGCCAATACCTTCTTTGGCGTAGACAACAACGAAGCCGCCGCCACCGGCTTTCGGCCCTACAACGCCAGCGGCGGCTTCCAGAACGTGACGTTGAGCCAAAGCTTCGCCTTTCCCCTGGCGCCCCACTGGTCGCTGCTGACCAGCGCAAGCTGGGTGCATCTGGTTGGCTCGGCGGCCCGAAGCAGCATCGTCAAGCAGGCCGGCGAGGTGAATCAGGGGCAGGTGCAGACGGCGATCAGCTACACCTTCGATTAGAACCCGATGCAGTTCTGCCTTAGGTAAGCACATCCAAATGTGGGAGGGGCAAGTCGCATCGTCGCACCGCCCCTCCCACATTTTGCCTGTGATTCGCAGCACAGTTTTCAGTGCTCTTCGCCCTCAGCCAAAAGCGCGATACCACCGATAATCACCCCCACCCCCACCCAATGCAACAGGCTGATGTGCTCACCCAACCCCAACCACGACCCCAGCAGCACCGCCACAAACACCAGTGAACTCAGGGGAAACGCCAGCGACAAACTGCTGCGCCGCAAGATCAGCATCCACACAAAAAACGCCCCCAGGTAACTGGCAATCGCCGCCAGGATCCCCGGGTTACGCGCCACGTCGGCCAGCCACTGCCAAGTGAAATCCATCTGCCCCAATTGATCACCGGCCACCTTGGTAAACAATTGCCCGGCGCTTTCGGTGGCAATCAGCAGCGCCCACAGCACCAGGGTGCCCAGGCGCCCATGTAACCAACCGCTATCGACTGTCTGCGTCGTCATGCCTGGCTCCCCGCAATCGCGACCAACATCACACCCAAGGTAATCACCAGCGTACCCAGCCAACGCCTTGGGCTGACCCTTTCCTTGAGCACCACCCTGCCCGCCAGAACCACCAGGCAATAGGCCAAAGCCGCCAACGGAAACAGCAGACTCAATGGCGCACGGGACAGGGCTTCGAGCCAGACGAAAAACTCGATGACATAGGCGCCCACACCGGCCCAGAGCAACGGTGCATTGAACACCTGGCCCCAGAATGCGCGCAGGCTGAACCCGCCATCGAGTTGCGGTAAGCGGTCCACGCCCAGTTTGAAACACAGCTGGCCAATCACATCGAGAACAATGGAAAACGCCAGCAGCAACACCACGGTCAGGGTCACGGGAACAGCTCCTCAAACAGGTTGATCAAGGCCTCATTGGTCGCGGCATTGCGCTGCAAATCTTGCACGCTCCAGCGCTGCGGCGGCGGCTGGTCGGACTTGGCTTCCCAGCGCTTGAACGCGTTGCTGAACACCGGCGTGGCGAACTCACCGCACACGTCGATGCCAATGATGCGTTTGTGCGCCGCCAACGCCCGCAGGGCCTGGAGCAGATGGGTCAGGCGCATACCGCCCTGATCCCAATTGGTGGCGGCGTCTTCGCTGGCCAGCACATCCTTGTCGATGGTGATCCAGATCGCTTCGGTGGGCAGGCTGGCGATCATCTGGTCGAGGAATTTCGCCCAATCGAGCTCTGCCAGGTTGCGCCAGTGCAGGTGGTTTTCCTGCTGCTGGTGACCCGCTCCATCACCGACCCGACCCCAGACCTTCGACGGCGGGTGCTGCCAGGGAAACAGCTGCAATTGCCCGCGCTTGAGCGCGCCAAGGTTGCCGCCACGCAGTTGTGGGTTATGCAGGTCATCGCTGCACGGGCCGAGGGTGACGATGCGCTTGATCGCCGGCATCTTCAGTGCGCGGTTGACCCAAGAACCACAGTGGCGCTTGGGCGCAAAGCGTACCCAGTCGGGGTGGTTGTCGAAGTGGATCAGGCTGACGGGCTCTTTCAAATCAGCCAAAAAGGCCGGCGTAAGGTGGTGATAGTCACCGGAGCCGACAAACAGGATTTCCGGGCGCGCATCCCTGGGCCGAGGCCGTTGGGCCAGGCGTTCGGTGAATCGTTTCCAGGTTTTTTCTGTGGACCACAGGCGCAGTTTCGGCCCCAGATCGAGCAGGTCCAGACGCGTGGCCCGGCCGTTGGCCAACCGTCGGGCAATGGGTGCCTGGCCGGTAAGGCTGTGGTCGAGGTCAAGTATGTTCAAGGTAGTGTTTCACCCCTAATGGCAGCGCCCAACCGCAGGCCGGCCGGGCTTTAGGGGGGTAATGCAAGGGATGGGCCAGCGTTTGGATGAGCGCCGTTTTTGAAAACAATGAGTATCAAGTGTGGGAGCTGGCAAGCCAGCTCCCACATTAGAGCGGCGTCAGGATCGCGCTTCGGCAATGATCTGGCGAATCGCGCCCACAAAGGCTTCAGCCGGCTGGCCGCCGCTGACAGCGTACTGGTCGTTGAACACAATGGTCGGCACCGAGTTCACTCCGCGGGTGATCCACAGTTTTTCCTGCTCGCGCACTTCGGCGGCATATTCATCAGAGGCGAGAATTTCGGCGGCGCGCTTCAAATCCAGGCCGACGCTTTCGGCAATGATCGCCAGGGTCGCGTGGTCGGACGGGTCCTGGCCATCGCTGAAGTACGCCTTGAAGAGTGCTTCCTTGAGGTTGTACTGCAAGCCTTCCAACCCGGCCCAATGCAACAGGCGATGCGCATCGAAGGTGTTGTAGATGCGGCTCTGGCCGTCGGTGCGAAAAGCGAAGCCCAACGCTGCGCCCATGTCGCGGATGCGCGCACGGTTGGCATGGGATTCTTCGGCGGTGGAGCCGTATTTTTCAGTGATGTGCTCGACGATGTTCTGACCTTCGGCGGGCATGTTCGGGTTCAGCTCGAACGGCTGGAAATGAATCTCGGCCTGCACCTCGGCACCAAGCTGGTCGAGGGCTTCGGTCAGGCCGCGCAGGCCGATGATGCACCAGGGGCAGGACACGTCGCTGACGAAATCGATTTTCAGGGGAGTACTCATGGTAGGCAACCTCGCTGGCTTGAATGCGCCGCAAAGGTTGCACGATACACCAACTTCACAACACCTTCGAAGGCTCGCCCAAGTCGATCTGCGCCCAGTGCGCGGTATCTTCACGATGAGACTGCAGGTAGGGCAACACAGCCGCCAGCAACGGCGCCTTGAACGCTTCCTGGAAACGGTGGGCCAGGCCGGGTATCAGTTTCAACTGGCTACCCTGGATATGCGCGGCCAGGTGCACGCCGTGCATCACCGGCAACAACGGATCGGCCGTGCCGTGCACCACCAGGGTCGGCACGCGCAGTTGGTTGAGCAACGGCACGCGGCTGGGCTCGGCGAGGATCGCCATGATCTGGCGCTTGACGCCCTCGGGGTTGAACGCACGGTCGTAGGACAGCGCCGCCTGATGCAGCAACGCCTGACGATCATCCTTCACATTCGGGCTGCCCAGCGCCGCAAGCAAATCGGCTTGCTGCTCCAGGGCCACCTCACGATTGGGCGCGCTGCGCCGTGACAATAATTGCACCAGCGCCGCGTTCGGGGCGGGCAGGCCCTCGGCGCCGGAGCTGGTCATGATCAACGTGAGGCTTTCCACCCGCTGCGGCGCCATTGCCGCCAGGTGCTGGGCGATCATGCCGCCCATGCTTGCGCCAAGGACATGGAATTGCTGCACCTGCAACGCATCCATCAAGCCCAGCGCGTCGTCGGCCATGTCGGTCAATGTATACGGCGCAGCCACCGGCAAACCGAGCTTGTAGCGCAGCACCTCGAAGGTCAGGTTGGCACTGGCCGGCGCTTGCCGCCAGGTGGACAGGCCGACGTCACGGTTGTCGTAACGGATCACCCGAAACCCTTGCTCGCACAGGGCGACCACCACTTCATCCGGCCAATGGATCAACTGCCCACCCAGGCCCATCACCAGCAGCAAGGCAGGGTCCGACGCCCGCCCGATACTTTGGTAGGCGATGCTCACCTGTTCCAGGTCGACGGTTTGGGTCGGGACATTGACATCACATCGAGAAGCCGCAAAGGACGGCAGGCCGAATAGCAGAGCGGCCAGTAAAAGCAACACACGCATGAAAAACACCGAAACGCAGAACCCCAGTAGAGCGCGAGTCTGATGAAGTTTTTTCAAGCGCGCTGCCACAGTTGCGTGACAATTTGATGAATGACGCCGAGCGGTCATCGGCCTCTAACTATGTAGGCCACAACCTTCCTCTTGCTCAACGTTAATGAGGCTCTCTTTTTTCGTGAGCACCGTCCCCTTTGGGTCGCCAGCGAATAAAGCTTGTTCACTTCAGCACAGTCCGCAACGTAGCGGCCTGTGCGCTCCAACGCCCTACTTCAAGGATTGAAACCATGACCCACACTACAGGCCCCACCGATTTCGGCGTCTGGTCTCCACTGCCGCTACCGAGCATTGACGAAGACCTGTTGGTCGACGCCACCCAACGCTGGCAAGACTGCCGCCGCGATATGCTCACGCTGATGGCCGGCATTCCGACGGTTCGCAGTTCGATCAACCGCCTGCTCCAAACCGATCTGCAACTGGACGGCGAGCGCGTGATGCTGCAATTCCCCGCTACCGAACAACGCGGCCGCAGCCTGATCAGCCTGACCGATGCCTGCCTCTACCTGCAACAACACCCAAACCTGGACACGACGCAAATACCGGAATGCAACCTGCTTTACCTGCCGGCGCAACCGCCCCTGGCGCAACACACCGTTGCCCAACTGCTCGATGAGCTTAAAACCCTGGATCTGGAGCAAGCGATCGAGGACAACTGGTTGCGCTATTGGCGCACGGAGCGGGCCCCCAATACGCCTCTGACCTGCCTCAACCGGGCGATCGAACTCTACCGGATCCACTTCGAAGCCAGTGGTGAACACTTGCTGGCCGAAAAAAAGATCCATCCCGAAGTGCTCACACCGTTGTTCTCGCTGATCAACCCGGTAGCGCCCACGGCCGACGCGCCAAAATTCTGCGTCGAGCAGCTGTTGCTCAAGCGCACCGGGGCCAATGCCATCGCGCTGCCCGGCGCCTGGGTCCTGACCCTGGATACAGAACAACCGGTCAGCCAACTGGTGTACCTGCCGACACAGGCGCCTGCCTGGCATACCTTTAGCCGGCGCCTGGACCTGGAGCGTTGGTTGCTCGACCGGCAAACCACATTGTTCGCAGCCAGCAATATCGATCCCCTGGCCAGTATCGAGTACAAGATCAACAACAACCCGCTGGAAGCCGGCCTCAACCTTTGGCTCAAGCAGTTGGCCAACCAGCAGTACCAGGACGCGATCAAGCCGTTGGCCCACGTCAAGATCCACAATGCCTACCAGGCCAGCCAGCATATTGACCAACGCGATGTTCAGCGCCGGGCCCAGGCACTCTTTGCGCAAGCGCCCGACCAACCGGGGACGACCGTCGATGCACAGGTCGACAGTAACCTGCCACAGTTCGGCCTGCTGCATAACGGCATGCACGCCAGCCAACGCAAGGTCCTGATAAGACAGCACCGCCGCGCCCTGGAAAAACTGTTCGGCAGCAACACGCCGACGAGCCCAGCCTGGCAATCGTTCAAACAGCAACTGGACAACCTGAAAGTGCAGCAACGCGCCGCTGAAGACGCGGCACGCGCCATGCTGAACCGTAGACACTTGGATTTCGCCGCACTCAACACCCACTACTCCGCGCTCTACCAGGCGCGCCTGCAGGGGCTGCGGATCGAGGCGAACATTCAGCGGGCCCTGGACCAGATCACCGAAGCCGAACTGCTACAGATCACCAGTGCCCTGGATACGCTTGAGCCTGACGTCATGACGTTGGTGTTGTCGGTCAAGCGGCCCGGCGATCTCCAGCCGACACACACCGAACTCAACGGGCCGCTGGTCTTGCTTCCCCCCCAGGACCCGCAAACCCCAACCACCGGCAGCGGCACGCATTTCGTCTACTGGCCCGGTAACGACGGCGGCTTGCAACGCTTCGCCTCCCGACAGGCGCTGGAAGAAGCTTTGTTCGCCATCCATCCCCAAGATGAGGTACTGGCCCTGCAGTTCAAGCCATTGGCCCAAGATCCCTTCGAGTACAGCCTGAGCAGTCAACAAACCGCCTTCGAAGAAAAAGCCGCGAGACTGCGCCAAACCTGGTCCGCCCCGGAAGACGCCGCAACGCTAGCCGGTGAGTTGGAAAGACTGCGTGCACAAACGCTGCCGAGCTTGCTGATCCCGGATAACGCGGCACGCGAAGCCGCGTACCTGCAACTCATCGAGCAATACAATGCCCAGGTGCTGGCCAACGACATGCAACCGTGGATGCGCCTACCGTCCACAGAAAAACACGAAACCCTAAAGAAACTGCTGAGCGCCTATATCCCCGCGCTGACCCGTTCACAGGCCTTGTTTGGACGCTCGCTGCCAGCACGTGACGTGTTTGTCAGCCAACAGCTGGATGCACGCTTGCGCAAGGATTTCGGCATTAAAAAAGGTTTTACCCTGGAGCTGGAGCTGCCCGACTCGGTGGCGCAAAAGCGCGATATCGTTGCCGGTGCCGCGCCGGGCTCGCCAATCAAAATGATCGATGTCCCCAGCGCTAAACGCAGCAAGATGACCCTGGACACCCTGGCCTTACTCAACATCGGCGCTGATATAAGTCTGCGCCTGGGGTTCGTGAGCGTCGAAGTGACGGCCGATGATCCCCTCGAAGGCAACACCCTGAAGGCGGGTGTCACCAGCCACTATCTGGCGGCCATGGTCAAGGACCTCAATCTGGCGCAACGCTATGAAACGCGGATTATCAGGGCCTTCGATGGTTCACCGGAGGAGTCTACATTCCAAAAACAGTACCGCCGCGAATGCCTGGTCGAACCCCTGCGTCTGATGCTCAAGGCCCAAGGCCTGCTGGCGGTCATGCAAAACCATATCAACAGCGACGAACTGAGTACCCTCAATACAGCGATCGATGCCGATACCCAGAGCGCCTGGGATGTCGATGGCAAGCGCATCCGCCTGTTGCCGGCCCACCTGAGCATAGGCGGCAAGGACACAAACCAGGAAAGCCCGATCACACTATCGGGTATCACATTCATTGAGGAACAGAACAGCGGGAGCATCGTGCTCTACCTACCCGACGCCCCCGACCAACGCTACCTGCGCGGTTATGCCAGCCTTGAAAAGGCGCGCCTTGCTCTGTTTGAACTGTGCCGGCTCGACAGCATGTTGGAGTATGTCGCGGGCCGTGCAATCAAGGGGGACGTACGGGCACACATCAGCCGCATCGGCCAGGCCATCGACAAAGACCAAAACGCGATGATCCAGTCAGGCTTTGCTTGGCCGGCCACCACTTCGCTGGCTGTCCATCAGTTGAATGCCCATAGGGGCCGCCTGCTCGAAGCCCATCGTAATGACTCGCGCTCCAACGATGATCTGGCCAATGAGAGGTACCATCTTCAAAGCGCCAGGGTGTTCAACGGCATCAAAATTGCCCTCAGTATTGTCCCGGTGGTTGGCACCGCCGTCTCCCTGGTAGACGCTGGCATCAGCCTATATCAGGCGGTTGCTGCGTTCCGGCGCGGTGATATCGGCGATGGCATCGACCTGCTGGCCTCGGTGTTCGAAAGCCTGTTGTATGCGGCCATGGATGCCCTGGCCATGGCCGCGGTGCCCAGCGCACGCGCCAGCACCGCCCGCCAACTGAGCGCAGCACGCCAAGGCAAACAGGCACCAAGCCCAAGCTTCTGGCGATCCTTGAAACGCCGCCAGGGCACCACCACTCGCCAGCGCTTCGCTGGCTTCGAACACCCCGACCCCCTTGCAAGCGGCAGCCTGCAACCGGTGTTGACCGGGCCCTATCGCCACACCTTGCGCCATAACGTGTCCGGCGATTACTTCATCTTCAGTGAAGGGCGTTATTACAGAGTCAGGTACGACGCCGGCACCGGAGAAATGCGCCTGATTGCCAGAAACAGGTACGACAGTGTGGTCGTTGAACTGGACCCTGCCCTGCAATGGGACACTTACGGAGCGCTGCATGGTGGTCGCAACACCGTTTATGGCGGTGGCAGCCGGCGCAGAGGGCGTGGGGAAGCCCAGCCGGGCAGCGTTCCACCGGCGGTCAATCGGCAACTCCCGGCACCCGCGCTGGAGGTCAATACGCAGCGCGCTACGCTCGGTAACGATGTGACAACCCAATACAACAACCTTAAGACCCAAGTCGATGCCAGCACCGCAAAGTTAAGAAAATACGCAAGCGACTATCCAACCCCCTCAACCACGTCCACTCAAAGAACAACAGACAGCAAAGCCCTGGATGTCGACCTGGCCAGGGACATCGAAAGCGCCAAGAAGATGTATACGTCGCTCGAACTGGCCCAGCAACAGCAAGTCCGCCTACCCGACTTCAACTATGCAGCAGAACTGAGTAAAACAGCCCACATTGTGTCGGACCGACTCAATCACCTGATTCACCATGCCAGCAACCGTTCCGTGGCGTCACTTGACCGATCCATCGCGATCACCCAGCAACTGGATAACCTGTCTCCAGCCTCCCCCATCACTCAAACACTGCTCAATGAAGTGAGGCAATGCCGCCTGAACATACTTGATGATCTTAACGTGATAGAGCGCTCGATGAAGGACATGGGCACCTGGAGCAAACGCATTACCGCCAGAACGGCGCGCACTGAGGTCGCGGCCAACCTGGCTCATTGGAAGCAGAAATTTACCGACCTGCGCATTACCAGTATGCGCAGCGGCCAACTGTTGCACCCCATCACCCGCCGACAGCAAACCGTGGGCATTGACTGGATCTACCAGGAAACTGCGGTGAATCAGGCCAGGCACAACGTCAGCCGCGCTCTAACCGCGCACATGACCCTACCCGAAGCCAATATCAGCCGGGTCGAACGCAATCGAATATTGCAGAACTGCATCAAGGTCTATGAAGAATTCTCACGTGATCTGAGTGCCTGGAACGAGAGGTCACCAGATCATTTCGATCCGAACTTTTTCCAACTCATGCAAAAAGACCTTGACCGCTTGATTCGAAAAGCCGAACGGGCCATCAAGAAACCCGCCTCCGAGCCCAATCCAAACGCTACTCGGAAGGCCTTTGAAACCGAGGACGGGCAACTATTGATAGGCACCGAAAAACCCGCCGGGCAACAATCACCGCGACAATTCATCATCAGCGACGCCGACGGCAATCCCACTGAGGTATGGGATAGGGTTGGCGACAGCAACACCTACCGTTTGAACCCGACCCAGAGCCAACCTGCCGCCGCCCCGCCTGCGCTGCCCACCGACCGCCGCGCCACGCTTGCGGATGCCCGTACCCGCCTGGACGCAGTGGATGCTTTTGAAAAGCAGGTGCGAGGGTACAAAACCATGGAGCCGATCAACCTCGAACACAGGCTGGTCACCGAAGCCAAACAACTCAGGATTCGCGCCAACAACGTGCAAAGCCTGGACGCGGGCAACCCGATTGTCGATCAATTACGCACTCGTGCAACTGCGCTTGAACAGGCAGGCGAAGCCTTACGGATCCAACGCAGCCTGGAAAGCCCAACGCCGACTGAAGGCTACCTGGACTATCTGGCCGGTAAAGGCCGAGTGGTGATTCGAAAAATCGGCGCGCGTAAAAAGCTCAGGGACAAACGCCCTGACGGCAAAGACGACTACCTGCAGGAATACGAGATCTACGACTCGAACCGGCAGGCTAAGGCTGACCAACCGATCTGGTACGCGCACTTTCACTATGACGCGCTGCAGTCCTCGTTCGACAGTTTCCCCAAGGCGCATTTAAAGCGCTTTGAACAACGCTACCTGGGAATGAAATGGCAAGCCGCAGCAGAGGGACTGGCATTTGCAGACACTAAAATCTGGCGTGGGTCTATCGAAAAGCCCTTCGCCAGAATGCACTTCCAGGCGCTGAAGTAAGCCCAATAGGTGGGCGGCCAACATGAAGAGCTTTCAATGAATTATTATTGTGCGCAAATACTATTCATGGAGGCGACAGTGCTGGAAATCCGTCATCTAAAAACACTGCATGCCCTGCGTGAAGCCGACAGCCTGGTAGAGGCAGCCGAGCGCCTGCACCTGACACAGTCCGCCTTGTCCCACCAGTTCAAGGAACTGGAAGAGCGCCTGGGCATGCCGCTGTTCGCGCGCAAGACCAAGCCTGTGCGCTTCACCAGCGCAGGACTGCGTCTGCTGCAACTGGCGGACGCCACCCTGCCCTTGCTGCGTGGCGCCGAACGCGACATCGCACGGCTGGCAGGCGGCACCGCCGGGCGCCTGCACATGGCCATCGAATGCCACAGCTGCTTCCAGTGGCTGATGCCCACTATCGACCAGTTCCGCGATGCGTGGCCGGAGGTCGAGCTCGACCTGGCCTCCGGCTTTGCCTTCGCCCCCCTACCGGCCCTGGCCCGTGGCGACCTGGACCTGGTGGTGACTTCCGACCCGCTGGAGCTGCCGGGTATCACCTATGTGCCGCTGTTCACCTACGAAGCCATGTTGGCCGTGGCCAACCAGCACCCGCTGGCGAACAAGTCATACATTGTGCCGGAAGATCTGCTGACGGAAACCCTGATCACCTACCCGGTGGAAAGAGACCGCCTGGACATCTTCACCCGCTTCCTGGAACCGGCCGACGTGGAACCCGCCCTGGTACGCACCTCGGAGCTGACGGTGATGATGATGCAACTGGTGGCCAGCGGCCGAGGCGTCTGCGGTATGCCCCACTGGGCGCTGCATGAGTACAGCTCACGCGGGTATGTGAAGGCCAAGCGCCTGGGCGAGAAAGGTCTGTTCGCCACGCTGTACGCGGGCATTCGGGCGGACATGCTGGATGCGCCGTACATGCGCGACTTCTTGCTGACGGCCAAGGACACGTCGTTTTCCACCCTGGATGGGGTCAGCGCAGTGCGTTAAGCGACTTCGCAGCCGCCAACGGTAACCACGATGCGAAGCGAGCCGCTCTTGATCCTGATCTGCTTTTGATTTTAAGCGCCCCGTCAAACCACGCTGGCCGAACGCAGGCTTGAATCCGTGGGTAACCCGGCAGGACGCCGGGTTAGCCGTCCTGGGCCAAGGATGACCCATGACGGCGGCCCACGGATTCAAGCCGGAGTGAGGGCACACCGAGCCTAAGCGAGGTGCCGAGTGGTGGGGCAAGAGCGCTTTGGTTACTTTCGCGCTTTTCGAAAGTGACCCGCTGTAAAAGCGGAACCAATAGCAGCCGTGCCCCAAATAACGGATATGTACTCGGTCTGATTCAGCATCCCAACCAACCCTGAGGCCGCCATCGGGGGCAAGCCCCCTCCCACATTTGAATCGTGTGGCATCAGTTAGATCGTCGTCGGCTTTCAGGCCGCCATCGGGAGCAAGCCCCCTCCCACATTGGATATCACTGATCTTTTAACTCACGCCACATGTGGATCTTGTCGAAATACTCCTCACCTACCCGCACCGCCAACGGCTCCAAGCCGTACTGAATGAAGCCGCAACGCTGGTACAGCGCAAACGCTGCCTCATTCCCGGCAGTGACAGTCAGTTGGATCAGCTCCAGCCGCGGGTGCCTACGGGCCTCCTCCAGAGCGGCCTCTACCAGTTGCCGGCCCAAGCCTCGCTGTTGATAAGCCGCACTCACATACATGCCGAATAATGTTGCCTTGTGCCACGCCTTCTCCCGCGGTTCGAACGCCAGACCGACGATACCCGCCAATTGGTCGCCCTCGAATGCGCCAAGCAGATGATCCAGCGCGCTGCTCACGCGTTTTTCCCACCAGCTCAGGGGCATCGCGGCGCGCTCGGCAACACTGGAGGTAAACGCCTGGGGATAAGCGCCATAAGCCTCAAGCATCAACGCCCGATACGCCAGGGCATCGCTAGCCTGCAGCGGGCGAATCATCATGCGCTGAACAAGGAAGCACGATAATGCGGCAGGATGAACTCACGCGTCAGCGGCGCCAACTCCAGGCCACCGTCGCCCATGGGGTCGATCCAGCATATTTCTTCTATTTCAGCCGCCGGTTCGACCGCCACGTCGATATGCAGCTGGTACATATCGGCCTGCACCATAAAACCCGGCTCGTTTGCGGCCCGGCTCGAGAATTGGCCGAGGTACACGGCTTCTTGCGGATTGATGTGCAGGTTCAGCTCTTCGTGCAGCTCACGAGCCAACGCCTGGAGCGGGGTTTCGTCAGCGTCGATCTTGCCGCCAGGCTGCATGAAGGCCCGGGTGCCGCGCTTGCGTACCAGCAGGGTTTGGCCGTCTTTATCGATCAGGACGGCGGCGGCGATGCGGATAGTTGAATGGCTCATGAAGGAATCGAGGTCTCGTCCGGTTGTTTGATGAATATGCTGTATTTGGCACCCTCCATGGCTTCGAAGGCAATCAGCTTGTCTACCAGCGGCAGGTTCAACACCTTGCCGGCGTTGAGCAGCAACATGCCGTTGTCGGCATTGAGGTTGCGGGCAAGCACCATCCCGGCTTCAAGTTCGCGGGTAGTGAGGACTTTGACCGTGGGGTCGCCCAGGGTCACGTCACTGAGGAAAGTCGCGCAGGCCAGCACAAAGTCTTCCACCAGCGTCGGGTCATACAAACGCCCGGCGTATTTGCGGATATACAGCAGCGCTTCGTCGCTGTTCAGGTGCCGCTCCAGGATCAAGCCCTTTTGCAGCTCGATGAAATCCACCGCCAGCTTCAACAACCGCGCCCCCGCCGGAATGACCTCGCCCTTGAGGTGGTCGGGAAACCCCGAGCCGTCCCACCGTTCCTGATGATGACGAATGATCCGCGCTGCATCCTTCATCGGCTCCAGGGTCATCAACAGTGATTCGCTTTGCGTCGGGTACTCGCGATACTGCGCGCGGTCGGTGCTGTGCAGCTTGTCCGCCGGCGACACCATCATGCTGTCGCTCCAGCTCAGCTTGCCGATGTTGTACAGCGCGGCGGCCATGGTCAGGTCGCGGGTGCTGGCTTCGTCCAGGGACTGGGCGGCGCAGCACACGCGGATCAGCTCGATCAACGCGCGGTTGGTCTGCTTGTTCTTGGGCAAGCGCAGGTTGGCCAACAGCGAAAACACTTCAGTGCCGGTCACGTAGCTGCGCTTGAGCTCGTCATAGGCCAGGTCGAGCATATCGGCGGTCTGCTGCAACTCGGCGGTGCGCGCGGTCACGCGTTTTTCCAGGGTGGCGTTGAGCGCTTTGAGCTGCTCGTTCTGCTCGCGGGTCAGTTGTTGGAGCCGCTGGTGTTCGAGGCACTGCTGCAGCACCAGTATCAGCTCTGCGTCATTCCAGGGCTTGCTGATGTAACGGTGGATCTGCCCGTCATTGATTGCCTTGATGATGGTGTCATGGTCTGCGTAACCGGTGAGCAGGATGCGGCCGGTGGCGGGATACAGGCGGTGAACCTGCGCCAGAAGCGTGGCCCCGTCCATACCGGGCATACGCGCATCGCTCATCACCAAATCCACGGGCCGACTGGCCATGATCTCCAGCGCCTGGGTGCCGCTGGTGGCCAATAACACCTCGTAAGGCTGGCCGCGCAGCAAGCGGCGCAGGCTATTGAGGATCGATTCCTCATCGTCAACCAGCAAAACGGCAGACTTCGTAGCGAGTTGTTCATCCATGGTGACTCTGCCTTCAAATTGAACGAAGTTAAGCTAGATTGACGAGGGGGGACGTGCCCGTACCGGCTCCCGGCGCACAGCGCTGTTGATTTGACGCCAAGTGGCCGTCGATATCAAGGAGCTCGACTATGCTGTCACTGCCAGTGGGCACCGAGCTACGCAGTCCAGCCAGGGAAGGAATCGCTATGCCATCAAGTCTTTTGCCTAGGCCAGACGCGCCATGAACACCCAAGGTGAACGTGCCAACCGTCGCATCCTCATCGTCGATGACACCGCCTCGATCCATCAGGACTTTCGCAAGATCCTCTGCGCCGATGAAGACGGCAAGCCCTCCCTCGATACCCTGGAGTCGACCCTGTTCGGCACCACTGCACCGTTGCGCCAAGCGTTCGAGCTGGATTCCGCCTACCAGGGTCAGGAAGCGCTGGCGCTGGTGAACAAGGCGCTGGCGGACAACGCCCCCTACGCCATGGTGTTTATCGACATGCGCATGCCGCCCGGCTGGGACGGGCTGCAAACCATCGAACAGCTATGGAACGTCGACCCCAACCTGCAAATCGCCCTGTGCACCGCCTACTCCGACTATTCCTTTGAGGCCATCGAAGCGCGACTGAAATACAGCGATCAGTTGCTGATCCTGAAAAAACCTTTCGACCCCTTGGAAATCCGCCAGATGGCCAGCGCACTGACCTGGAAATGGCAACTGGCCCAGGACGTGGCCCACAAGGTGCTCGGCCTGGAACGCATCATTGAAGAACGCGTGCAGGAACTACTCAAGGTCTCGCACCTGTTGCAATACGATGCCCTCACCGAGTTGCCCAACAGCACGTTACTCGGCGACCGGCTGACCCAGGCCATCGCCCTGGGCCGGCGGCATGACTCGCAACTGGCGGTGATGTTTATCGGGCTGGACCGCTTCAAACGCATCAACAACGCCCTCGGCTATCCGGTGGGCGATGAAGTGCTGCAGCACGTCAGTCGCAGCCTGGTGGCGACGGTACGCGCTTCGGATTCAACGTTTCGCTACGGCGCCGATGAGTTCGTGATCCTGCTCAACGATATCCAACACCCTCAGCAAACCCAACACATTGCGCAAAAACTGCTCAGCGCCGTCAGCGCAACGCGTCATATTGCGGGGCACGACCTGAACGTCACCGCAAGCCTGGGTATCAGCATTTACCCCAATGACAGTACCAATGCGGTGCAACTGATCAAGCACGCCGAAACCGCCATGCGCACCAGCAAGGAACGTGGCCCCAACGACTTCAGCTTTTACACCGAAGACATGAACCGCCGCGCCCAGCACCAGCAAAACCTGGAGAGCGCGATGCGCCAGGCCCTGGAACGCCATGAGTTCGTCCTGCATTACCAACCCAAGCTGGATCTGGCGTCCGGGCGGATCGTCGGCGCCGAGGCGTTGACCCGCTGGTTTGAACCGCAGTCAGGCTGGATCAGCCCGGCGCAGTTCATTCCGGTGGCCGAAGACAGCGGGCTGATCGTGCGCCTGACCCAGTGGGTGTTGCGCCAGGCCTGCGAGCAAGCCCAAGCCTGGCGGGATCTGGGCCTGGCGCCGCTGCGCATGTCGGTGAACATCTCGGCGATCGACTTTCGCCAACGGGACTTCGTCGACAACCTGGCCGCCATCCTCAAGCAAACCGGCCTGCCGCCCGCCCAGCTGGAGCTGGAAATCACCGAAAGCGTGCTGATGCAGAATGTCGACGAGACCGTAGATACCCTGCGCAGAATCAAGGCCATAGGCGTGCGTCTGGCGCTGGACGATTTCGGCACCGGCTATTCGAGTCTGAGCTACCTGCGGCGCTTTCCCATCGATGTGCTGAAAATAGACCAGTCCTTCGTGCGCGGCCTCAGCGTAAATAACCAGGACGAACAACTGATCAGCGCTATCATCGGCATGGGCAAGAGCCTGGAGCTGAACATCATTGCCGAAGGCGTGGAAACCGTCGAGCAACTCAATTTCCTCAAGGCCCACAAGTGTGAAGAGGGCCAGGGTTTTCTCTTCAGCAAGGCGTTGCCCCCCAAGGATTTCGTGCAGTTGCTGCAAGTGGGTTGCGCGACACTGATGCCCCATCCATAGCCCTAGGCCTGCAAGGAGTGCTCGCTTGAGCAACGTTTCAACTACCCGATTCAGCCTTGTGCTCGCGTTGGGCCTGTGCACCGGCGCAGTACTCGCGGCCGCACCGCTGGACGAAGCCCTAAAGCCGTTGCCGAGTGTTCCCCTACAGGATCCGGCCAAGGTTGAGCTGGGCCGTCGGCTGTTCAATGAGCCACGCTTATCGGCCAATAACAGCTTGTCCTGCGCCAGCTGCCATCACCTGGAAACCGGCGGCGCCGACAACAAACCTTTCTCCCTTGGCCTGGATGGCAAGCCGGTGCCACTCAATACGCCCACCGTGTTCAACGCCAGCCTGAACTTCAAGCAGTTCTGGAATGGCCGGGTCGACACCCTTCAAGCGCAGATCGAGCACGCGGTCATCAGCCCGGTGGAAATGGGCAGCGACTGGAAAGCTGTGGAATACAACCTGTCCGCCCACCCTGATTACCAGCGCGCCTTCGCGCAGGTGTATGCCGATGGCGTCAGTGCCGCCAACGTGCAGGATGCGCTGGCGAGTTACGAGCGCACGCTGCTGACGCCCAACTCGCGCTTCGACCAGTACCTGCTGGGCAACACCGAGATACTGACGATCAAGGAAAAATACGGCTACCAGCGTTTCAAGGAGTACGGCTGTATTGCCTGCCATCAGGGCGTGAATATCGGCGGCAATATGTTGCAGAAATTCGGCGTGATGGACGATTACTTCAAGGCACGAGGCAACCCGGTCGAATCGGACCTGGGCCGCTACCTGCTGACCGGCGATGAAGAGGACCGCCACGTGTTCAAGGTGCCCAGCCTGCGCAATGTGGCCGTCACCGCACCTTACTTCCACGACGCCTCGGCCAAGACGCTTGAAGAGGCGGTTGACGTGATGTTCAAGTATCAGTTGGGGCGCAATCCTTCTCAGGAAGACAAGGAGCTGATTATCCAGTTTCTCAGAACCTTGACCGGCGAATGGGCGGGCAAGCCGCTATGAGACGTTTTTCGCGCCGTCGTGCCAGCCAGATGCTGCTGGGCCTGATAGCCTTGTTATTGGCCTCTACACTGGTGTTTTTGTACCTCAAATCTTCCCGCGACCAAACAGCCACTTATACCCAGTCCCGGGACCTGATCCGCCAGCTTCAGCAACTCAATGCCCAATGGGACAGTGAAGTGCTCAAGGCCCGGATCGCGATTACCCACAACTACGATCCGCTGGTCACGCCCCTCTCGGACATGACCCGTATCTGGTCTGAACTACAAGGCCGCGACACCTACCACAACCCTGCCGACCTGCCGAGTTGGCAAGCCAGCCAGGCAGCGTATGTGGCCGCTATCCAGGAAAAAGCCCGGCTGGTGGATCAGTTCAAGTCCCACAACGCCGTATTGCGCAACTCGCTGGCGTTTTTGCCGACCGCCGAAGACGACATTCAAGCCCAATTCAACCAGATTGACGATCAAGGCCGGCTGCAAGTGCAAGGCGTGGCCACCGACACTTACGACCTGCTGCTCAGCAGCCTGGAGTTTGCCCAGGTCACCAGCGATGAACGCGCCGCCGATATCCTGGTGGGCCTGGGCAAACTGGCGATCAACAAACAGAGCCTGCCCAGTGAGTTCCAGGCGCCGGTGGAGATCCTCAGCAACCATATTTCGCTGATCCTGCGCGAGCAGCCGCTGGTCAACAGCCTCCTCGAACGCATTGCCGCCGTGCCGGTGGCCGAGCGCCTCGATGACCTGACCACCCACCTCAATCAGGACCAGCAGACCGCGGACCTCGTTGACCATCAATATCATCGCTACCTGCTGATCTTCTCGACGCTGCTGGTGGTGCTGTTGCTCTACCTGGCGGTGCGTCTGCTGCGCAGTTTCGCCGAGATCAACCGCGTCAATCGCGCCTTGCAATCGGCCAACGAAACCCTGGAGCAACGGGTGGAACGGCGCACCCAACAACTCAAGGATGCCCAGAGCGAACTGCTGGACAGCGCCCGCCAGGCAGGCATGGCAGAGATCGCCACCAACGTGCTGCACAACGTCGGCAACGTGCTCAACAGCGTGAATATTTCTGCCGAGCTGGTCAGCCGTAAACTGCGCGGCAGCAAAGCGCTGGGCCTGGGCAAAGCGATGCAATTGATCAACGCACACCAGGGCGACCTGGGCACCTTTCTCACCGAAGATGCAAAGGGCAAATTGCTGCCCGGCTACCTCAACCAACTGGTGGAAGCAATCGCCGTGGAGCAACAGGGCATGAGCGATGAGCTGGCGCAACTGAGCAAAAGCATCGATCACATCAAGGACATCGTCTCGACCCAGCAATCCTATGCCGGCGCCGCCACATTGCTGGAGCCGATCAATATCGGCGCCTTGATGGACGATGCCCTGCGCATGAACGCCGGCGCGCTGAGCCGTCACCACGTCACTGTGGTCAAGGAATACGCACAGGTACCGCAGATCCTCGGCGACAAGCATCGCCTGCTGCTGATCATGGTCAACCTGATCAGCAACGCCAAGTACGCCATGTCCAACCTTTCCGAGAGGCCACGGCAAATCACGCTGAAGGTCGAGGCCCAGGGTGAAGATACCTTGAAGATCAGTGTGAAGGACGATGGCGAAGGCATACCACCCGAGAACATGACACGGATCTTCACCCATGGTTTTACCACGCGCAAAGAAGGCCATGGCTTCGGCCTGCACAGCTGCGCCCTGGCCGCGGTGCAAATGCACGGCCAGCTCAGTGCTCACAGCGACGGGCCGGGCCTCGGCGCGGTATTCACCTTGACCATTCCCCTGACCCTTGCCGGAAGCAGCTCATGAACCAACCTCCCAACCGGCGCGTCCTGCTGATCGATGACACACCGTCCATTCATGAGGATTTTCGCAAGATCCTGATGCCGGATACTGCGCCCAACCAGGCGCTGGATGACATGGAGTCGGCACTGTTTGGTGACGCGGCCAAGCCCCAGGCCCAGGCGTTCGAACTGCATTCGGCCTATGGCGGCGAAGAGGGCCTGGGCTTGCTCACCAGCGCCATGGCGCAGCAGCGTCCTTATGCACTGGCGTTCGTTGACATGCGCATGCCCCAAGGCTGGGACGGCGCGAAGACGATCGAGGCGTTATGGCAGGTCGCACCCGAGTTGCAAGTGGTGGTATGCACCGCGTACTCGGATTACTCCTGGGAAGACCTGCTGTTGCGCCTGCAGGCCCATGACCGTTTGCTGATCCTGAAAAAACCGTTCGACAATATTGAAGTGCAACAGATGGCCAATACCCTGGCTAATAAATGGGACATGGCCCGGCGTGCGTCGCTGCAAACATCTCTGCTGGAACAACTGGTTGAAGAACGCACCCAGGCGCTGCAATTGGAAATCAACGAGCGCAAGCATCTGGAAAGCCAACTGGTGCAGTCGGAAAAGCTCGCCTCCCTTGGGCAGCTCGCCGCCGGCGTCGCCCATGAAATCAACAACCCGGTGGGGTTTATTTCCTCCAACCTCAGCACGCTCGACAGCTACTTCACGCAGCTGCAACAGATGCTCGACGCCTATCAACGCAGCGAGGAACACCTCGCGGCGCCAGAACAGCGGGATCAGCTAAAGGTTTTGCGCACCGACCTGGAACTGGATTTCCTCAAGGAAGACATACCGATCCTGATCCGCGAATCCAAGGAAGGGATTGGCCGTGTCGTGCAGATCGTCAAAGACCTGAAGAACTTCTCACGCGTGGATAACGACCAGACCTGGCAATTGGCTGACCTGCAGCAAGGCATCGATTCGACCCTGAACATCGTCGCCAGCGAACTCAAGTACAAGGCCGACGTGGTCAAGCACTACACGCCCCTGCCGGACATCGAATGCCTGGCCTCGCAGCTCAATCAGGTAGTGATGAACCTGGTGATCAATGCGGCCCAGGCCATGGGACCCCAGCGTGGCACCATTACCATCAGCAACGGCGTGGAAGGCGAGAATATCTGGCTGGAAGTGGCCGATAACGGCTGCGGAATTGCCCCTGAAAGCTTACAGAAGATTTTCGACCCGTTCTTTACCACCAAGCCTGTGGGCGAAGGGACTGGACTGGGATTGTCACTGTCCTACGGCATCATCAAGAAACACGGCGGGGATATCTCCGTCAGCAGCGAACTGGGCAGGGGCACGACATTTCGCGTGGTGTTGCCGATTCGCCAGAAGGCGGCGTAGGGCACGCCGCCGAATCATCCTCACGCGTCGGCTTTCGGGGTCGACCCAAACGAGGCAAAGCGCTTGTTGAAGCCGGCAATGCGGCCTTCGGCTTGGGTCTTGCGCTGTTGGCCGGTGTAGACCGGGTGCGAAGCACTTGAAACATCCAACGGGATATAGGGATAGGTGTTGCCGTCGCTGTGTGTGTGGGTGCGGTCGCTGTCGGCAGTGGAGCCGATGAGGAAGTACACGTCGGCGGCGGTGTCGTGGAACAGTACGGTGCGGTAGTCGGGGTGGATACCAGCTTTCATAAGGCCTCCGGGGCGTTTGGGTGCATTAGACATGTTATACAGTAACACTAAAAACACCTGCAAACGAGAACCGATTGCAATAATACCAGCAGGAAAAGTTCTAGCCGTTTCCTGGAGGTCCCTTTCCAGGAAATCGAGCTAATCCATGATTGAGCTCATCGGTTCAAACCAATCCGACTCAACTGCCGGTCGCCCCGAGTTTTGACTTAACCAAATCAGGCGTGGCTTCGTTGTGCTTCACTGCGTTGACATAGCCTTGAACGACCCCCACCAAATTCCCCCTCGCAGCACTGAAAAGTGCCTGGTCAAAACCATCAGCCCGAGTTTTATCGAACCCCTTCTTGGCCCCCTTCACAGCCTCCGCCAACCCCGCATTTGAGTCGCTGATGCCCAGGAGAATATTGCTCAGCCCCGGGATAAACCAGGTTCTCTTGCCGATCTTACCGGAAACATGCTGCAGGTTATCTTTGTTGGCGCCGCCCTGGGTGACATGGCGGTCGTTGGTACTGTCCAAGCGGTGATGGTGCCGTAGGGCTGAATAACCTTGCTCGGTAAAGTCCTTCCACATGCCTGCCGGCGTGCCGTGCCGCGCATCACCGCTACGGGTGATGCCTTCAAGGTCGCCATTGTCATGGGCTTTGCCTCGGTGTTCGCCTGTAGTCGATAAAGACGTATCGATATAGTTAAGCACCCGCGCAGCGTTGAATGCGGCATCCGCTCGTGACTCAGGGTCTTTATTGTTACTCGTCCAATCACCCAGAAGTTTGTAAGCCAATGGACGATTAATATCTTTTTGATGGCCGAGGTTTTTGAGGATCGGATTGTCGTTGATGATTTCGTCCGCAGTGCGGGTATCACCCGGAGGACGGCCAGTGGAGATTTCCGGCTTGCGACTCACATTCCGCTCAGGTTTCTCGATACCTTCCATTCGTTGATGTTCTTGGGCGACTTGCTCTCGTTGGGAGCCGGTTAATTGGCTCTTATCCCAGTTGGGAATGATCGGGATATAAATCGAGGCATGATGAGTATTGTTCGATGCCGATATCGATATAGACATAGGTAAGTCTCTTGCTCTGTGGTTATACATTCCTTCTGAGTAACAGCGTCCTTAGTCTTACATTCGATGAATGGTGATTGGGCAGTCATAAGTTCCTCTATGAGGCTGATAGCTTTTTTTGTCTGGACTGATGCATAGACGCACAAATACGCGACTGAGCGATCAATCCTTGTCCGTGCTTAATCCAGAGGTGCAGAATGGGTGATCGACCTGAAGAGTCCGAACCCAAGGAAACCGTATGAGCCTGTCCTTGTTAAGCCGCTACGCCTTCTTTGCTGTGTGCGTCATTTTCACCCTCGCCAGCCTGCCCTTTATCGAACACGAATGGTTGTGGCCCATTACTCTGGTCACCGGCATCCTCAGCCTGATCGGCATTTTCGACCTGCTGCAAAGCCCCCACGCGGTGCGCCGCAACTACCCGATCCTGGGCAATATCCGTTACCTGGTGGAAGGCATCCGCCCGGAAATCCGCCAATACCTGCTCGAATCCGACAGCGACGCCCTGCCCTTCTCTCGGGCCCAGCGTTCGCTGGTGTATTCGCGCGCCAAGAACGAAACCGCAGACAAGCCCTTCGGCACCTTGATCGATGTATACCAGTCGGGCTTCGAATTTATCGGCCACTCCATGCGCCCGGCACCGTTGAGCGACCCCAGCGCATTTCGCGTGATGGTCGGCGGCCCGCAGTGCACACAACCGTACTCGGCGTCGGTGTTCAACATCTCGGCCATGAGCTTCGGCTCGTTGAGCGCCAACGCGATTCGCGCGCTCAACCAAGGCGCCAAGCTCGGCAACTTTGCCCACGACACCGGTGAAGGCAGCATCAGCCCCTACCACCGTGAAAACGGTGGCGACCTGACCTGGGAACTGGGCAGCGGCTACTTCGGCTGCCGCACCAGCGACGGCCGTTTCGACCCGGAGCGCTTCGCCACGCAGGCGCAAAACCCGCAGGTGCGCATGATTGAAATCAAGATGAGCCAGGGTGCCAAGCCCGGCCATGGCGGGATCCTGCCCAAGCACAAGGTCACCCAGGAAATCGCCGACACCCGCGGCATCATGATGGGCGAAGACTGCATCTCGCCGTCACGCCACAGTGCGTTTTCCACGCCCATAGAACTGATGCACTTCATCGCCCAATTGCGTGAACTGTCCGGCGGCAAACCCGTGGGTTTCAAGTTCTGTCTGGGCCACCCGTGGGAATTCATGGGCATCGCCAAAGCCATGCTCGAAACCGGCATCCTCCCCGACTTTATCGTGGTCGATGGCAAGGAAGGTGGCACCGGCGCAGCCCCCGTGGAGTTCACCGACCATATCGGCGTGCCGCTGCGTGAGGGTTTGCTGTTTGTGCACAACACCCTGGTGGGCCTGAACCTGCGCGACAAAATCAAACTCGGCGCCAGCGGCAAGATTGTCAGTGCGTTCGATATCGCCAGCGTCCTGGCCATCGGCGCCGACTGGGCCAACTCGGCACGTGGCTTCATGTTCGCCATTGGCTGCATCCAGTCCCAGTCATGCCACACCAACAAATGCCCGACCGGCGTGGCCACGCAAGACCCACTGCGCCAACGTGCCTTGGTCGTGCCGGACAAGGCCCAGCGTGTGTTCAACTTCCACCGCAACACGCTGCACGCCCTGGCCGAAATGCTTGCCGCCGCGGGCCTGGATCATCCGTCGCAGTTGTCGGCCAAGCACTTGGTGCGACGCATGTCGGCAACAGAGATCAAACTGTTCTCGCAGCTGCATGTGTTCTTGAAGCCCGGCGAATTGCTCACGGGAGACGTGAACGGCGAGTTCTATTCGCGCATGTGGCAGATGGCGCGAGCAGACAGTTTTGAGCCCCATGAAACCGCTGCTGCCTGACGGACGCTTACCATGTTGAAAGTCATCGCTGAAGACTTTATCAAGCCAGAGCACCTGGAAACCGTGCGCCCGTGGTACGCCGAACTGGTGGAAAAAACCCGCCAGGAACCGCTGTGCGTTGCCTACGATCTGTTTGTCGATCAAAAAGACCCAGGGCATTTTATCTTTATCGAACAATGGCCTGATCAGGCGGCGCTGGATGCGCACTGCCAGACCGAGCACTTCAAACGGTTGGTGCCGCAGATCAATGAGCTTCAAGCCAAGCCGTGCCGGGTCTTGTTGATGGATGCTTTCTGACAAGACCTACCGCCTGCTGAACCGGACCACCGACGGCATCGTTGAAACAAGGAGATTCACATGCCGTTACTGGACTTCGCTGCAATCGCCGCGCAATTGCCCGACAGTTGGAAATCCACACGCTTGGGTCAGGTTGGCCCGGCGCGGATCAAAGTATTGCGCATGGATGAGCAGGCGTACGAGGAAGAAACCCACGACTACAACGAAGGGTTGTTGGTGATCAGTGGGTACTTGCACCTGTGCATCGGTGATCAAGTCATCAGGGTGGACGCCGGCCAGATGTACCTCGTGGAGGCCGGCACTGCCCACGGTGTGCTCACCGGCAGCCGGGGCATTCTGGTGATCATTGATGTCTAGAGACATTCAGTAATATCCAACCTTTGCAATTGCTTACAAATACCGCCAACCTGCGCCCGCTCGACGTGCCGCGTACGACAACGCGCGCGCTCACCTATCGTCATTCAACTACTTGTTCAAGAGCCCGCTGCCATGCTGAACGGACGCGACCCGCGCATCGATTTTTTTCGGGGCCTGGCGTTGATCTTCATTTTCTGGGATCACGTCCCCCACAACCCTCTTGGCCTGATCACTCTGCGCAACTTCGGCTTCAGCGACGCGGCGGAGGTCTTCGTGTTTCTCGCCGGGTTCGCCTCGGTGCTGGCCTACGGCAAGGTCATGCAGCGAGAAGGTTATTGGATGGCCTGCCTGAAAATCCTGCGCCGCACCTGGGTGTTGTATGTGGTGCATATTTTCCTGCTGGCCATGCTGATGGGTATCGTGTTCTTCGCCAACAACCATGTAGAAACCCGCGACCTGGTGGCGGAGATGGGCCTGACGCACTTCGTCACCCACCCGCAACAGGCACTGACCGACGAACTGCTGTTGCGCTTCAAGCCCAACCTGATGGATCCGTTGCCGTTGTACATCGTCTTGCTGGCTGGTTTGTCCGTGGTGCTGCCGCTGATGGTGCGCGCGCCCTGGGCCGTGGTGAGTGTCTCGCTGGTGGTATACCTGATGGCGCCGTGGATGGGCTGGAACCTGCGCGCCATTGCCGATGGCGTGTGGTATTTCAACCCTGTTACCTGGCAATTGCTGTTTGTGCTGGGGGGCGCCGCGGCGATTTACAGCCAGCGGCCCAGCGCGCCCGAGACACGCCCCTTACAGCGCCAGCCGCTGTTCGTCGCGGCGGCGCTGTATGTGGTGGTAGCCGGCGTGATCACGCTGTCGTGGCTCTGGCCTGAAATCCATGATGCGGTGATGCCCACCACGCTCAGCAACCTGCTGTACCCCATCAGCAAGACCAACCTGTCACCGGTGCGTCTCGTGCACTTTCTGGCGCTGGCCTATGTCACCGCCAAGCTGTTACCAAACCCGCAATGGACGCAAAACCGTCTGGCTGAACGGATTTGCCAGATGGGCCGTTATTCCCTGGAAGTGTTCTGCCTGGGCGTGGTGCTGGCGCCACTGGCGGACATGCTCAATGCCCAGGCGGATGACGCCGTGTTCATGCAACTACTCACCGCCTTGCTCGGTGTGGTGCTGATGTCAGCCCTCGCGGCCTGGATGGAGTTCAACAAACACCTCAACCAGACGCCACGCCCCTTGAAGCGAGACAAGCCAAATAGTTAATGCCCGCCTCGCTGCGCAGGAGCAAACGGCCCGGGCGATGATCTGACGTTGTAGTCATAAGCCAACAGGTTTCTCTTTTCGACGCCCCAATTGTGCAATCAGGTAGGCGACGGAGTCGGCGTTGTTAAGCACCGTAAGGATGCGTTTAAGCGGATCGGTACGGAAAACTCGCCGGGCATCGACGAGGGTCTGGGTGCCTGTGACGCTGAGCAGCCTGTCAAGCACATGCTGTGTTGACGTGCCCTGGGTAGGGTCTGATTTGAGGCCGGTTGCAACATCGACAACCTGGAACAACTCATGGGTCGGAGTATTGAGCGACAGTCTTGAAATATGGCGCTTTTCCAGGGCTGCTTTTGTGTTACTGCCCTCAGGGGTTTGCGGATCAATCAGGTCATCAAACGGATGGCCTGAATGCACGTAAGCCAAGTCCAACGTCGCACAGACATGATGAGTGACTTCGTGAATGAGGGTGGTCGCACGGGCGTGAGCGCTGACATAGAACGGCTTGGTCAACAAATGACTGTATTTCAGACCCGGGTTGAAAAACGTCTCGGTCAAGTACACCAGTTGAAGGGGGTCGGGGACAATCGTAAAGGCCATCAACGTGTGTCCACCCTGAGGAGCCGGCAACCGCGATCGGCCAATGACAAATCGCGTTGAGTCCGAGGAGGTCAGTGAGGGCTCCATCAACGCAGTGCAGACCGTATCGACGATCTCCTGAATTTTTTCAAGGTGTTCGACCTCGAGCGTCTGCAAGCCGAAAAACGTTTTGATCTGTTTGACCAGCTCAGGGGCAGCAAGGGGAGTTTGTGTGATCAGGCGCAAATTTTCCTGGGCGTTCTTTGCATAAAACGTCGCCAAGGCAAGTGCATCGATGATAAGCCAGGATTCCCGAGCGTAAAGCGCTCGTATCTCGCGCATCCCGCTGGCCAATACATTCATACTCGAGCGCGCAAATGGCTCGGAGTAGAAGCGATTAAGCAATCGCGCAATTGTCCGTCGCCCCGTCAGCACTGGGCCAGCGCTACTGAGCATCCGCTGTTGTCGAGGGTTGCGCTGTACCTCAGGACCGACTTCGCCATCACCGATGATGCGCCAACCCTGGCCATGCTTGATGACTTCGAACACCTTCCCTGCCACCGCCGCGTAGTAATGGTTGGAGGTCGATCGGTAAAGGTTGAGTGAGGTGTCTTTGATCAGGCTGGCCAAGCTCGGCTCAAGGACTTCGAAACGCTGGAGCCGGGTGCGGGAAGCAGCGGTAATGTCCAGCGCGGGCCAGGACACCACAGAGGTCGCAGGTGTGGAAAGCGGCGGGATCGGCTCGGGTGCCGGGGGCATGCCGCCCTCTGATACGGGAGGCATGGAATCGCTCAAATCGGCCAGCGCGGCGACACCACCGATGAAATGACCCAGTGCCTCATGCCATTGGTGGCTTTGCAGCTCCTCGGCAGAAGCCTTGAACAGTTTATAGCTCTGCCAGACCACCAGGGGGTAGGCCAGTTTGCCGGCAAAAAATACAGTGGCCGCCTGCACGCCCTCAGAGAACACGGCCTTGGCCGTATCCCAGGCAGTGCCTGCATCAGCGGCTTTTTGGCAGCCCAGCAGCGTTGTCAGCAGCTCGACATTGTCGGTGAACAGCTGTTTGAACAGCGGCGTGTTGATGGGGTTGCTTGCCAGCTGCAGGGTGGTGCTGGCCAGGGGTTGCTCCAGTGCGCTCGTCAGTGCCGCTTGGTCAACGGTCGAGACCCCCAGCCGAACCCAACGCTGTAAGGCGCCGGCGGCTGTCAACTCAGCACGGAGTGCGGCCTCAACGGTATATTCTTTGAGGGTGTAGCCTGGACTATAGGGGGCATAAAGGATTTGAGACCCCTCGTCACCGGAGGCGGAGCCGATCAAATAAGCCCCGGGAATCTTGATGGTTTTCTTCCCGTCATCCACCAGCAGTTCCAGAGGGCGGATCATGGCGTTGGCATTCACTACTGTCGCACGAGCGATCGCATCGGGCATATCCATGATCTGTTGAATGAGCCCGAAGGCCGTCGGTGAAAGCTGGTCTTGCAACCTCATGCCGTGAGCGTATTGCATCAATTGCCACGGCAGTTGCTTGGCGAATCGCGTATAGCGTTGCTCAAAGTCCGGGCTGGCAGGGCCCAGGAAGGACTTGATGTACGTTTGGTAAGCCGCGTTGATGTTCAACGCCTGTATCCGCGTTTTCAGCGTCTGCGCATCCAGGGTGGATGGCAACGGCGTTGTACCGGTGCTGGCGAAGAGGGGCACCTCATCCTTCCAGTACGACTGATGACTCAAGGCATAGTCCAGCAGCGACTGGTTGCGGGCAGGTGTACTGCCCTGCGCCGGTAGCCCGACTTCGACTTCATCAGGTGTGACGCTGTCCTGAACGTCAAGGTCCTTGAGTAACGTGCTGAGTTTTTTGAGCGTGAACTGAGCCAGTGAGTCGACCCCGTGCAGGTAATCCTGATGGTCGGTGACGTTGTTTCGATACTGCTCCAGCAATTCGACGTACAGCTGTTGATCCACAGCATGGGCTTTGCCCAACCATTGCAAACCCTGTTGCTGGATCATGGCCTGGACCATGTCCTTGGCACGCTGCACGTTGGTGGGCGCCAGGCTTTGTGTGGCTTGAACCTGCCAGAGCTTACGCAACTGATCGACCGATAGCTGCATGGACAGGATTTGCGCCAGTTCACGGTCTTTTTGTTGAGCGTAGGTTCGTTGCAAGTGCTCAACGAGGTTGTCTTCGATCAGTTCAAGGGAACTGAATGCATAGCTCGGTTGTGCCTCCCAGTCCGGTGGCGCCAGGTTCGCCAGGAAAGCCTGTCGCTCGTTCGGGATTGCCAGGCGTCGATCCATCTCTGCTTTGAAGTCATTCAATGAGCAGAAGCTTTCCAGGCCCAACGCGGGCGTCCACAGCAGCGTGCGGCCCGAATATCGAAGATCAAGCCCGCCGCGCTCGGTCAGCACGAAACAGTTATTGAGTACCAGCGGGGTATTCTGCCCAGTCGGTACGACCTGCAAAGAGAACGCATCAGGGCGGAACCCATTGACGCCAGGGCGTAAGTCTCTGGCGTAAATACCTAACACGGTCAAAAGCACTTCGTAGTCGAGGGGCAATAAAGCGTTGTTCCAAAGCCTGACTTGCACTTCCCCTTTCAAGCCCATCTCCATTGCCTTTCTCAGCAAGGGCTGCATGTTGGGGGACACGCTGTGGGTTCTACGCAGGTACTGTTTAAACCCACCGACTGCACTGTTGATCAGCGTATTGAACGTAGCGGCGTCCATACCTGAGACCTTGGTGGCGGGTTTGCCAGGAGGGGTTGAATAGACGTGAGTGTTAAGCGGATCGATGAGTGGACCCACTTCGCCACATAAGCGCGCCAGAAAATAGTCGACCATACTGCTCGATGAGAGCAGTTGAGGTTTGTCAGTGCCATTTGAAGGGTTGCTGTATTGGCGTACCGAGAGGCACGCGGCCTGCAACTCTTGCTGCTTGATAGCGTACAGTTTGGTATTGAGATAGGTGATAACGGAACGCTCCAGCGAGGGGCGAAACGATAGGTGTTGTTCGATTTCGGCAGTGACGTTTTCGAGTAAATGCACCGTTGTGCGCATTGCAGCAAGCGTTGGTGGAATCCTGGGTTCAGTCACCGTCGCCGTCCAGGTCTCTGTCAACTGGGTACTCCAACGCCCCATGGGTTCGAAGGTCAGTAATGTTGGATCAATCATTCCACGTACATCCAGCACATGATCAACCAGGGCATCGAGGTCCATCGTGCCCTGGCTCAGGCGATACTGATCGAGGGCGTATTCAAGGTTGCGACCTTGTTTTTCAATGATGCCCTCCATGATGCGTTGGAAAATAACCCCGGTGATGGGGCCTTTGGTGACTTCGCAGGCCAGCAGGTCGACTTCGTTATAGCGTTCCGGCCTGGACAGATGCTTTCTCCAGGCATCGGCATGCTGCCGGGGGTTGAGACTATCGAGAAGGTGGGTTTTCAGGGCGCTCAGATCGGTAAACGATCGCAGGCCCTGGAGGGGGGTATAGAGCAGCCAGGGCGAGCCATTGTCGCTTTTGTTACTGCTGATGATAAGTGTGCCTGCCAGCTCGGCGGGGGTCTGTTCGGGCTCACTCAGCAGTGCCTTTTCAACATCGATCGCAGGAGCAAGCGTTGTCGCAGGCAGCGCAGCCTTGAGCGGCAAGGCCTGTAGTTGCAGACGCTGCTCAACCGTAATCGTAGTTTGCTGTTGTTGCTCCAGCGCCACCGTGAAAAAGGCATTGGCCATGGCGTTGGTAAAAAGTTGTAGCCGTGAGAACCCAGCGGCGGCCGGCAGCGTCCAAAATGTCTTGGGCTGTTGCTTCATATATGCTTTCAAGCCCTGGGCCAATCCCTGGACTGATACGTCCCAACGCAACTGATCATCAGCTTCCTGAGTAGGCTGCTGGGGGTTGTGGTAGCGCCGGGTTTCACCCACAGGCCAGCCATTGGCGACAAAATACCTGAGGACAGTTTCGCTCAAGGAGCGGGTGGTCGTGTGTCGGGACGTTGGCGAATCAGAATTGCCTGATTCGCTGGATGCGTCGATGACATAACTCTGCACTTGGATTTGGCGCTGATCGCCCCCCGTAAAAGACTGCGCCAACTTGGAGGAAATGTATTCATCCAGCAGAGAAGTGAAACTGGGCAGCTTGAGCAGCTCCTCGCGCATCAAACGAGCATTTTCGAGCAGGTTATTGGAGAGGGTCGCATGTTGTGCTTCGAAGACAGCGCCAGCCACGGTATGTGCGGTAATCGTCAGGGTTGCAGTAGGCGTCAGGGTGACTTGCTGGGAGATGGAAAGGTAATCAAGCAACGCTTGGCGCTGCGACGAGTCTTTGAGCCACGACTTCAGTTGCGTCTTGAGGATTTCATGGCTTTCCAGCTTTTCCAGACCACGAGCGGGTGTATAGAGAACAACCCCGCCTTCTGGGGCGGGGCTCATGACGAATGCACCCGCCAATTCAATAGCCGGTTGACCAAGCACATTCAGTTGCAGGGTTTGGACGTGCATCGGCGCTTTGTGCGCCCGCCGCAAAGCATCGGTGGCCAGATAGACCGAGTCGAACCAGTCAAGGTCCTTGAGGGTAAAGTTGCGTGAGCGTTGGCGCTCGCTTAGCTGCGTGCGATCTGTTTGGGTTTCGCTGAAAAAATACGGTGGGGTGTCAGTGCTCATCGAGTGCTCTCCGTGCCGGATTGGCTGCTGAAGATCACTCTGGCGTTTCAAGTTTCAGCCGAGGGGCTACATATGCACCAGCGCTTCATGCCCCGGTGGAATGCCCGACACATCCCACGCCGTCCCCCCGAAAAAGCGCAAGTGCGCTCGACAGCGTACCGGTATCGCCCTCAGTAATGAACGCGTCCCGGAAGGCTTTCCCGGTCTCCGGGTTGAACAGGCCATCACGCTCAAACCGTTCAAAAGCCTGGCGGGCCAAGACACCAGACCACTTGTAGGAATACATCTTGGCCCCATAGCTACCCATCGGTTGTTCGAAACTGTTGATCGGGCGGATGCCATCAGGCCACTGCAAATGCCCGATTTCACTGTTGGCATGGGTGAAAACCTCATGAGGTGTACGCCCGTCGCCGTAGGTACGGTGCAGCTCAAAGTCGACGAGACCCGTGAGCAAAATACTGGCGGTTTCCTGACTGGTCTGGGTGTGAGCAAATCGGCTCATTTGAGTGGCCATATCGTCAGGCAAGGGATCTCCTGTCTGGAAATCGCCGGATAGCCAGACCAGGAACGACGCAGTAAAGCAGAATTGCTCCAGCACCTGGCCGAAAAACTCCGTCGTATCATGGCCTAATTGGCCCATACCGGAAATCGCCCGGTAGGGGGCGGCGGTCAACAGGTGCTGCAGGCAGTGGCCGAATTCATGCAATAAGACCCTCAATTGCAAGTGATCCAGCAAGCAAGGCTGGGTCGCTGTCGGTCGCGGCAACTGGCTGCGCAGCACGGCTATAGGCCGTTGTGGACGCCCCTCGGCGGTCATCCGGTGATCGCGCAAACCTGAGGCGGCGCCAATCTCGCCGCCCGCCAGGCGACGATAAGGGTCAATGAACAAATACCCAATGGGCTCGGCGTACTCCCTGAGTTCAAATACCCGCACATCCGGGTGCCAGGTATCGACGGTGGTTTGTTCAATCAGCTCAACGCCGAACAGCGTTTTGGTGAACGCGCACAAGCGTTGCAGCACCGTTTCCAACGGGAAGTATTTGCGCACGGCGTCTTGGGAGACACCCGCCACGTCCTGGCGAATCTTTTCCGCATAATAGTTGTAATCCCAGGGTTCGAGCGCATCGACCCCACGTTGCGCGGCATAGCGTTGCAGTTGTTGTGCCTCATGGGCAAATGTCGTGCGTGCCCGATCAATCTGCTGATAAAGAAATGCAGTGACCTCATCGGTCGTCTGCGCCATTTGCTCCACCAACGCCAGTTCGGCGAAGTTGGCATAGCCGAGCAATTGTGCTTTCTGGTGACGGCTGTCGAGCAACACTGTCAGAACCGGTTCATTGTCGGTGGCAATGTCGTCGGGACCGGTGCCCACGGCACGGCTGTAGTAAGCCACCATCATTTCCTGGCGCAAGGCTCGATGGTCGGCGTAGCTCATCACCTCCTGAAAGGACTGCTCGGAAAGGGTTAATAACCAGCCATCCAGGCCTGCGTCCCGAGCCGCGGCCTCCATGCGTGCCAGGGTCGCGCCAGGCAACCCACTGAGCATCGCCTTATCTTGAATGTGCTTACGCCATGCGTCGCCGGAGTCTTTCACACGCCGCAGGAACTCTTGGCTGAACTCCTCGATTTGCAGGTTCAACGTTTTGAGCCGTCGTTGATTCTCAGGCGAAAGATCAAGACCCGCCAACTGGTACTTGCGCAGTATTTTATGCAATGCACTGTGGCGCTGTTGATTGAAAAGGGCTGCGGGCGGGCTATCGGCAAGTTGTCGGTGAAGCTGGTACAGATCATTGTTCGCGGCCAGCTCGGCGCAGTACTGCCTTGCAAGCTCATAACTGCGATGTGATGCCAGCTTCCATGTCGGCCCCTGGGGAACGGAGTCAAGCAACTCAATGATTTTGAGAAAGCCGTCCAGGCGTGCCTCCAGCTCTTCCACTGCTTGCACCAGGTCGTCCCACGTGGGGAATAACGACTGGCTGGCAATGATCGTGGCGGTGGTGTTGCGGCTATCAGCGATGATTTGCTCAATGGCGGGAACCAAGTGTTCTGCTCTGATGGCAGAGAATGGTGGCAAGTCGTAGGGCAGTAGCAGGGGGTTTATTTCAGGCATGAAGTCACTCTTCAAAGGTTGCTGTCGAAGCAGCCAGCCTAGGGAATGAATTATCGTTGGAGGGATAGATAGATAGATAAGGGCAAAGCGATACGCGCGTAACCGGATGCCCCGCGTTATACACAGCCACAGTGCTCGCGATATCAGGCCCCAGGGGCGGCAGGCGCCTCACCGCAAATAGAGGATCGTGCAGAAAATACGGCGGTCAGAAGCCCCACCCCGCGGTAGAGCGGGGTGGGGCTTTTTGTCACAAGACACACATCAGGACGCGGAACGCACCGTCCCTTGAGCGACGGTCTTTGGCTGCAACCTGAACACGTAGAACAGCACGGTCAACACCATCAGGAACACCGGGCCCACATACAGTGCCACACGGGTATCGGGAAAGTACGCCATCAGCCCCACCACCATCACCAGGAACGCCAGCGCCAGGTAGGAACTGACCGGGTACAACCACATGCGGTACTTGAGGCCGGCCGCCTCGGCCGGGCTCAGGCTTTTGCGGAACTTGAGCTGGGCCAGCAGGATCATCAGCCAGGTCCAGATCGCGCCGAACGTGGCAATGGAAGTGACCCACACAAAGACTTTTTCCGGGACCATGTAATTGAGCAGCACACCCAGCAACAGTACGAAGATCGACAACAGCAACGCCTTGCGCGGTACGCCGTTGCTCGACGTGGTGCCGAAGGTGGCAGGTGCCTGGCCGTTCTGCGCCAGGCTGTAGAGCATACGCCCGGTGCTGAAGATGCCGCCGTTGCAGGACGACAGCGCGGCGGTGATCACCACGAAGTTGATGATGCCCGCAGCGGTCTTGACACCCAGACGCTCGAAGGTCATCACGAATGGGCTGCCCTGGGTGCCGATTTCATTCCATGGGTAGATCGACAGGATCACAAACAACGCCCCCACGTAGAACAGCAGGATGCGCCAGAACACCGAGCCGATGGCACTGGGAATGGTCTTCTGCGGGTTCTTCGCTTCACCAGCGGTCAGGCCGATCATCTCCACGCCCAGGTAGGCGAACATCACCATCTGCAAGGACATCAACACTCCCGTGATGCCATTGGGCATAAAGCCGCCGTGGGCCCACAGGTTGGAAATGCCCAGCGCCACGCCGTCATTGCCAAAACCAAACGCGATGATGCCGACGCCGCCGATGACCATGGCAATGATGGTGACGATCTTGATCAGCGCGAACCAGAACTCGAACTCACCGAACGCCTTGACCGCGATCAGGTTGATCGTGCCCATGCTGATCAACGCCGCCAGGGCCCAGATCCAGCGTGGGGTGTCGGGAAACCAGACGCCCATGTACACGGCCACGGCGGTGATTTCCGCCACGCAGGTCACCAGCCACAGGAACCAATAGTTCCAGCCGGTGAGAAAGCCCGCCAAGGGACCGAGATAGTCTTGGGCGTAACGACTGAACGAGCCGGCGACAGGGTTGTGCACCGCCATTTCGCCGAGGGCGCGCATGATCACCAGGATCGCCAGGCCGCCAATGATGTACGAAAGCATGATCGCCGGGCCGGCCATTTCAATGGCCTTGGCCGAACCAAGGAACAGGCCGACACCGATACAGGCGCCAAGGGCCATCAGGCGAATATGCCGTTCACCGAGTTCGCGTTTGAGCGGGCCGCCTTGAGCGGTCTCGCCATGGGGCAGTGGGTTGCCGACTGGCATAAAGGTACAACCTCATTTTGTTATTGGATTGTCCGTCGAGTTTGCGGGGTGCAGGCCGGTAAGCCTGTGCCCTTGTCGAAACCGGGGCCGCCTCATGGACGGACCCTTCTTGCCGGGCAAGATCAGCGGGCCGTGCAGTATAAAAACCTCGACACAGGGCCTTTCACTATAAAACACGCCAATTTCAGCGGTACCTCGCGGGAAAAAGCCGGTTTATGGAGGGGCATTAGCTGATCCCGCGTGAAAGGCCACGGGGCGAAACGGCGGCGAGTATTGCACAGCCAGGGTGCATCGTCATGCCCCTACCATCGCCCAATGGTCACTGCGAGGGGCTCTATCTCAAGGCTTTCACGCCATAGCGATACAAACCATGGAAAAAGGCGAAAGGTCCCGGTGAAGACTGCGCCCGCAACCGGCACGCTCTGTCATTACCTTCAACGAGACTTCATGGATGACTGAATTGACCACCCGGCATGAGCAGCCGACTCCATCCCAGCGTCAGGACGGCGATCGGCAAATGCTGGACACCCTAATTGCACACCTCAAGACCGAACCCTACGCTGCCGCAGACTCACTCCCGGTGCCGACCCACTGTGCACTCGGCTGCTGGCTTGTGCTCTATCGCCAAGCCCTCGGCCACCCCTCTTTCGTGGCCTGGGCCGGGCAGCGGCGTTTCAACCCGATGGAAGTGAACGTGCGCAACGGCACTCTGTATGCCAACGGTGCCACCTTCACCTATGAGGACGCCAGCGGCTGGCAGCAGCTCGCGCCGCCCATTCGGGCCATCGCCCTGATCATCGACCCGGATGCCATCGGCCTGGCCTACCCTGCCGCAAACCTGTCACTGAGCGCCCGTCAGGTGCTGCGGTTCCACGGCTACCCCCAACCGACTACGCTTGCCCAACGCGGCGTGCTGATTGACGCACTGGGTAGGACCGAACCTGCGCTCGCGGACGCGTTCGAGCGACTGAATCAGGATCTGCACGCGGCAGCCAATGCACTGCATGCACAGATCATCGAAGACGACCTGAACGAACACACATTCAACCTGTTGAGTGTGTACCGCTGCCGTTTCCCGCTGGCTGGCGGCTCGTTCTGGGCCGTGACCATGCAGACCGCCGCAACGTTACTCGGGGAGATCACTGAGCATCCGCAGTTTCTCGCCTTGACTCGCCCCGATGCACTGACCCAAGGCCTGTACGAATTTGACCACCAGCAACACTCGATCAGAGGCGCCGGCCCCTGGGGTCAACGGGTAGACATCAGCCATGAACAACTGTCGCAGCTGCCGCTGGGCGATCGCCTTGAACGCTTGCAAGCCTGCGCTGCGGCCATGAACCTGTTCGTCCATCAGGACGGCCAATTCAGCCTCGCCCAGTTGCTCAGCTTGCACGACCTGCCGTTGCCGGATAATCGCGAGGCGGCCTGGGAGCTGATGGAACAACTGCAGCGTAGCGAACCGGTGCCGGTGCCGCCCGTGAGTGATCTGGCGCATTCCGACGTCGCCTTGCGCCAGTATCGACAACGCCTCGAAACCACCCGGCTCGCTAGCCCCCAGCAGGGCAATTACTGGGAAGCCTTGGGTATGCCACTACCGGGTGCGCTGACCCTTTCAACCGAACAACGCGCCAAGGTGATCCATATCAGCGCCACGTTTGTCCCACAACCCAGCTCCGGTTTGTTCAACCTGCTGGCCGCCGGTCTGCCGCCCGGGCCACCGGATGAACAACTGCAACAACTGCTTGCCGCTCCCCGTGCGCAGAAGCTGGCCGACTCATTGCTCGGCGCCGTGGGCTGGTTTGGACACGCCCCCGGTGAAACGACCAACAACACCAGTCGAGACGCATTGGTCCTTGCCGCGCTGATCCTCAGTCTCGACCCGCAGGCCGCACAATCGCGATACACCCTCGCCGGCCTGAACCTGAACCACAGCGATTACCATGGGCATCGTTATGCAGACCTGCGCCGCTCACTTGAGCTGCACCTGATTGCGGCCGGTGTTGCTACTCCTCAAACCACGGGGTTGGCCGCACACCTGTTGCTGGCGGGTGTCGCACCGGAGGTTTTGGTGCAAGGCATCCCTGATTCGCTGTACTTCATGACTTCCCACGCCTGGATGCTGTTCAAACAAGGCGTGATGCTGGCAGAAGAGCTCGCCTGCGGGTCAACACGACAGCTGGCGTTCAGCGACATCATCGCGCTTGCCATCCAGGAGCCGGCGACGGACCAGGAACGCTTGTGGCGCGAGCATTACGCCACCGCCACTCTGATCGACTGGGCAATCGTCCACGGCGAACTGCGACCTGCACAGACCTATCGAACCGATGAACTCGACGCCATCAAAGAGCGCCTGAAGGCCCGTATAAAGACTTTGCACGACGCAGCCGAAACCTTGCGCAGCAGGCTCATCACGCGCCGCAGCCTGGCCTTGAGGGACCTTAAACGCGTCTTCCCCAACCACCGCTGGCTGAAGAAAAAATGCCTGCAAGAAGGACAAGGCCCCTTTCGGCTCCCCTCCTACAGACCGACCACGGGCGTAAAGCTTCAGTCGTTGGCGGATCTGCATATGGGCGGCCACCTGCAACCCATTGACGATAAATGGCGCTCAACCGACCCCGAACTCGACCTCGCCCTGCTGAAAAAAAACTTTGGCCAGTTGCGCGATGTCAACGCGCTGTTCAGCGAGGCCGCTGGTGCTTACACGCAAAGACTCAAGGAGGCGTTTATCCGAGCGATCAGTTACCTGCTGTCGCAGTTACCACTGGCCGACCGCAAGCGCTTGCACGAGGGGGCGGTACAACTGCTCGTGGTGAGGCAAGCAGCCAGCAAGCCGCAGATCGAGGAAGGGCCCGGAGAGAAAATGGCCCGTACCGGCCGGTTCGGCTTCATCCTGCGTAGTACGGCAGTCAACACCGTCCATGACTACGAACTGTTTCCCCTGCTCAATCAAGTGCAACAAAACACCCGCCTTCCCGCCATCCTGGAACTAGGAGGCCGCCCGCTCAAAGTCACCACCGGCTCCCCCCACAGCACACGACCGATCGCGTATTTGCATGAGGGCAGTCGCCTGGCCATTGATGAGGATGCCTACTTCAAAGGCAGCCCACCCACACCTGGAAGGTATTGCACCGTTATCGTGGATCAACTCTGGCATTTCGAGGGGCTCCCGGCCATTGCTAGTCCGCTGGTGTTCGACTCGCCAAGAAACCTCACATTGGCGAGCACCATCGTCAATCACCACTTTTTCATCGATATCGATACCTGGGTGGCCCAGGCCAAAGGCTTGACCACCCTTGAAGAGCGAAAAAAAAACAGCGAGCAGTTGTTAGAGGCGCTGCTGGGCTTCATACCCTTCTGGACCTGCGGCCATGACCTCGCCTCCGGGGAAATCAAACGCGTGCTCGATGGCACACTGGGCTGTTTCTTCGACATGCTTGGCCTGATCATGCCGACCAAAGGCTTCATTACCAGCGGCTGGGGCCGCCTGATCAAGCCCGCACCGGCCTACTTGAAACTGCTGCAACTGACCAGACTCAGCGCCACCTTTATCAATGAGTTGCTCAACCCACTGGAGGCGGTGCCATCGTTGGTGCGCCTGACGGCCTATGGCCTGGCCAGGTTAAACCACTCAGGCCAGCGGGCACTGGCGGGCGCACTGCGTCATGCCCAGCAACGTCTGGCCCATGGGACGCCGATGGATTACGCCCGGCTGATCAACCGCGCCGACGTCAGGCCTGGCGTTCTGATGCACCCTGAGGGGCTGACGCCTCTGTTGGCGATCAGGCGCGCCAACGCCTGGCATGCCTTTGACCCCTTCAGTGCAAGGCCGTACGGTCCCGCGCTGGAAGGTTTGCAACTGGACACCATGATGGCCGTCACACCGGTCAGCTTCGCCGACGGCTACAAGGCGCTCGTTGTAGAGCCCTTTTTTGACACGGCGCCCTTGCTCATTCAACGCGCCGACGCGACCGACTTGTTGGACCAAGGCCGCGTCTGGCGTTTGTCCCATAAACACCCCAGCCAGCTGGACGAACTCACCTCAGCGGCCCATGCCAAGCTCACCGACCACTTCGACTCGGTCTGCCCCGTCGGCAGAGCAAAGCGCAGCCCGGGGGTGCCCCTCATCTGTTTCACCAAAAGGCTGTACGCCTTTAAGGATTCGATTCATAAACGTCGAGTCCAGGCGCTCGACCATATTCGCATCCAGCCGGCGCCGATGATCGGCGGCAACAAACGCCAGTTGGTCTATTACCGAAACGTGCATGATGTCACCCCGGACTTCGACGGCTTCGAGCTGACCCCTCACCCCCAACCCTCAGCATTGATCTACCAACAGCAGGTCAGCGGCAGGCGCATTGACAGCGAGCCGCAGTTCGGCTTGCCCGAAGACGACCTGGACAACCTGCTCACCCGTAAAACCCAAGTCGTTGAAATCGATGGGCTGGTGAACCTCATCAATGACCGCAGAACGCTTCGGGCGCTGGAGATCACCCTACCCAACACGACAACACCTTACTGGGTGGCCGAGCCCGATGTGGGTGTTTTTTACCGGACAAACGCAACGCCCAGCGGCGCCGACACCTTGCAATTCCAGCAATTGAATTTCAGCCAAGGCGGCGACGATACAGCGCTGATCAGGGCCTACTGCGATACCAAAATGCAGTTCTTGAAAGCCGGCGGGATGATTCCCGACCAACCGCTGATCACACTGCCGACCCTCGAAGTCCTGTACCGACAGTTGAGCAAGCGCGGGTTTTTGCCGAAAAAAATCGAAAATATCCGCAAAAAGGCCAGCCCCCTGAGGGTCATCAAGCAGCGGGAACTGCTGCTTAACGCCTCGGACGAGGGAAGGCGCCTGGATATCAATGTGGTCTCGCGGCCGGTGCAACTGGACATCTGGCCACCCAGCTCCGCCACGGGTAGCCCGCTCAACAAATACCTCGCAGAGCAAGCCAACGTCAGCACCCAGGCAGTGGTGGATAGAACCGGCCTGAGATCAAACAACGTCGTCGGGGCGACCCCGGCTGAAATCCTGCGACTGCAAGAAGCTGAACCCGTTGTGATGTGGGAATACAGCAAGATCGGCCACCCGAACTACACCGAGGTCATTCTCAAGACCGGTGCCGGCAATTGTGACCAGATGGCCCATGTGGCGTGTGAAATGATCCGAACCAATGGTGGCGTCGCTCACGTGTGGTACTGCCGGGGTCATACCTTTGTGGTGGTCGGTACGGTCCCTGCGGGCTTGACCCAGACCCTGGATTTCCAGGGCGCCGACTGGGCGAACCTGTCTATCTGCGACCCCTGGGCATCCATTACGTGTCCGGCGCAGGACTATATACGGCAACTGAAGATAAAAATGACCGTCTGGTACCTGGAGGACAAGATGGTGTTTTTCCATGATGGCGTGAGCCGTCGCTGGGCACCGGCCAATGACCCGACCTGGCTGAACATACTGGAGACCAGCATTAAATATCCGATGCCATGAACACATTTTTTCCCCAACCGGCTACCCGCGACTAAGCTTCAGGCAAGTCCGATCAATCTGCGTGCAGGGGTCAATCGACTATGGGCGCACTGTGGCAAACCGAATCAAGCAAGGCTGCGAAACTACAAGGCAGTCCGGACCCAGCGCCTTTACCTAAAAATAAACCCCAGCCCCGTTATGTACGGCGGCTGTTCTGGTTGATCGTGCTGATGGCGCTGGTGGCCTTGGGGTTTGCCGCCACCAAAGAGATGCGCACTTCACGCCTGCAGGCCCAGGAACTCAGCCGCCTGGCCCGTACCCTCACCTACCAGGTACAACCCGGCCCCAGCGATGCCATCGCCTATCCCGGTGCCGGCCCGTTCGACCGGCGCCTGGGTTACAGCGACCTCGGCACCTTCCTGCCGCGCTTGCTCAAACGCGGCTATGTAATCGAGGCCCAGGCACGCTTTTCGCCCCAATTGATGGACTACAGCGCCAAGGGCCTGTTCGTGCCCTACACGGAAAAGATCCAGGCCGGGCTGTCCATCACCGATTGCCGAGCCGTGCCGCTCTACCAGTACAAGTACCCGCAACAGTTGTATGAGAGCTTCGACGCCATTGCGCCTCTGGTGATCAGCAGCCTGCTGTTCATTGAAAACCGCGACCTTCTCGACCCCACTCAACCTCAGGCCAACCCTGCCGTTGACTGGCCGCGCTTTGCCAACGCCGCGTGGTCGCAAGTGGCAAAGGCGCTGCATCTGCCGGGACAGAGTGCCGGCGGCAGCACCTTGGCCACGCAGCTGGAAAAATACCGCCACTCTCCGGATGGCCTGACCGTGTCGGGCACCGAGAAACTGCGACAGATGTTTTCTGCCGCCGTGCGGGCCTATCGCAATGGGCCACAAACCTTACCGGCGCGGCAGAATATCCTGCGTGACTACCTCAACAGCGTGCCGCTGTCGGCAGTGCCCGGCCATGGCGAAGTGCACGGTTTGGCCGAGGGGCTGCGAGTGTGGTACGGCGCCGACTTCAACCAGGTCAATCAGGCGCTGGTCGGCCCGGTGAATAGCGAGCAAGGTCTGGCCCTGCGTCAGGTGTTGTCGTTGATCATTGCCCAGCGCCGCCCTTCTTACTACCTGGCCAAAGGTCGGGAAGAGCTGGCCCAACTCACCGACAGCCATCTGCGGTTGCTGGCCCACAACGGTGTGATTGCCCCTGCGCTGTTGCAGGCAGCGCTGACATCCAAGGTCAGTTATCGCGACTGGGTGCAACAACCCACAATGCAACCCATCGAGACGACCAAAGGCATCAGCATGGCCCGCGCCCGCCTCGCCGCCCTGCTCGACCGCCCGCTGTACGATCTGGACCGCCTCGATCTCTCGGCCACCAGCACTCTGCAAGCACCGTTGCAGGCCCAGGCCAGCGATTACCTCAAACGCCTCGCCGAACCGGACTACGCACGCCAGGTCGGCCTGCTCGGCGATCGCCTGCTGACCCCAACCAGTACCGCGCAAGTACGTTACAGCTTCACCCTGTTCGAGCTGACACCGGACGGCTCACGGGTACGTGTACAAACCGACAATACCGACCAGCCCTTCGATATCAACGAAGGCAGCAAACTCGAGCTAGGCTCCACGGCCAAGCTGCGAGTGCTGACCACCTACCTGCAAATCATCACCGAGCTGCACGACAAGTACGCCCCCCAAACGAGCGCCGCACTGAAGAAAGTCGACATCGCCGAACAGGACCGCATCAGCCGCTGGGCCGTCGACTATCTGATCCAGACACCGGATAAATCCTTGGCCAACATGCTCGACGCCGCCCTCGACCGCACTTACTCGGCCAGCCCCAACGAAGGTTTTTTCACCGGCGGCGGTATGCATCGCTTCCACAATTTTCGCAACGAAGACAACGGCCGCAGCCCGACCCTGCGCGACGCCCTGCGCGAGTCGATCAACCTGCCGTTCATTCGCCTGATGCGTGACCTGGTGCGTTTCAGCACCTATGCGGGCGCCAACAACAGCGCCGAGTTGCTCAAGGACGACAGTGACCCGCGCCGCCAGGAATACCTTGCCGACTTCGCCGACCGCGAGGGTACGACGTTCCTGCGCAAGTTCTGGAAGAAGTACCAGAAGAAAGACACCCAGGACCGCCTCGACACCTTTCTCGACGGCCTGCGCCCCACGCCGATCCGCCTGGCCGCCGTGCACCGTTACTTGTTGCCCAACGCCAGCCAGGGCAGCTTCGACCTGTTCGTGCGTGCGCACCTGAACGGCATCAAAACCAATGAGAAACTCACCGATGAGCGCCTGCAAAATCTCTACAAAGCTTACGGCCCCGGCAACTATGACCTGCCCGACCAGGGCTATATCGCCAAGGTGCACCCTCTGGACCTGTGGCTGATGGGCTACCTGCTCAATCATCCCGAGGCAACCTTCAGTGAGGTGGTCAAAGCCAGCCAGTTCGAGCGCCAGGAGGTCTACAGCTGGCTGTTCAAGAGCCGTCATCAGAGCGCCCGCGACAGTCGTATCCGGACCATGCTCGAGGTCGAAGCCTTCCTCGATATTCATCAGCGCTGGCAGGCGGTGGGCTATCCGTTCGACCATCTGGTGCCCTCCCTGGCCACGGCCATCGGCAGCTCCGGCGATCGCCCGGCGGCGCTCGCGGAATTGATGGGGATCATCCTCAACGATGGCGTGCGTGCGCGGGTGGTGCGTATCGACAGTCTGCACTTTGCCGCTGATACACCGTATGAAACCCAAGTGATCAACGACCCCGCCGAAGGCAAACGGGTGATGCCGCTCGAAGTGGCGCGAGCACTGCGCGGGGCCTTGTCCCAAGTGGTGGATGCCGGTACGGCCAAACGCGTGGCCGGCAGTTTCAAGCTGGACGACGGCACACCGCTGGCCATGGGCGGCAAGACCGGCACCGGTGACAACCGTATCGAAGCCATCGGCGCCGGCGGCCGGGTACTCAGTTCCAAGGCGATCAACCGCACTGCCACCTTTGTGTTCTATATCGGTGACCGGCACTTCGGCACGCTCACTGCCTTCGTCCCAGGCAGTTCGGCACAAACCTTCAAGTTCACCTCGGCGTTGCCCGTGCAGGTGCTCAAAGGCATGGCGCCAATTCTGCTGCCGTACCTAAATCCAGGCAGCCACACGCTGTGCCAGCCCGTGGCTAGTCAACACTGAAAAACAGGCGTCGGGCAAAAGGCCGCGTAATCTTATCCCGGTCAATTTCCAGAGTCTGGCGCACACGCCCGGTCTGGCCACTGCGCATACGTGTGAACGCCTCGGCCTCGACCCGGGCCTGGGCCTGGCGCCCCAGGCGCTCCTGCTCGGGGCTCTTGAGGTGGGGATCGCCCACATAATGATCATCCGGCCCCTGGGCCGTTTTGTAGTGGAAGTGGGCATAGCACAAAACCCGGACGGTATTCCTCGCGTCAACGACCACATACACCTGCAGGTAATCATCAACCGTGTCCTTGAGCAGTACGCGCTGCCCCTTGCGGTAAATGAGCACTTCATTGTGGCGCTTAAGAAAGTCGACGTGGTCCTGAGTGCGGGGCCGCAGCCGGGTCGCTTTAATCCGTGCCGCCAACCCGGCAGCCTTCAGTCGGGCCTCGGCCAGCCGTAGGTCGCGCGCCATCGCCAGTGCCTTGGCTTGCTGCACAGCCACCAGTCGAACGGTTTCCATACCCTGGCGCCTGCGGTCAATCGCCTCGGCGGTCCAGCGGCGGTTATTGGCCTGCGCCTCGAGCAGGTACTCCAGGGAAGACGGATCGTTGATCCGCTCAATCAGAACCTCCACCTGCTGGATCGCTCTACGCTCATCATCCAGCAGTGCCTGACCCTTTTTCAGCAAGCTACCAAGCTGCGCATCAGGCTTGGGCGTCGGCGTCACCGGTTCCCAAACCCCGTCCCGGGCCTCGGTAAACGTGCCGATCAGCTCGCCGTCAGCCTCATGCAGCTCTGCGGTGACGGGCGCCAATGACGTGGCTTCATTGATCTGTACCACATACATATCGTGATTACGCGTACGGATAATTCTTTTACGCCGGGCGCCCTGGGGCACTGGGGCGGGTGCAGTAGGCCGCTCTGTCTGGGGTTCAGGTTGCAAGAGGCTCGCCAGTTCTTTTTCGACCTGTTGGTGCAGGCTTGCAAGCAGCTCCTGCAGTTTTTGCAGGTACTCCAAGTCGAATCTTTCCGGTTCCATGGCACGCCAGAATTCAATCTGATCGTCGACTTGCGCATAGACGTGGTCAATATTCTTAAGCAGTTCAATTCGTTCTGCCGGCGTTGTTTGCAGCTGTTGTAAGTCCGCCAGAGAGCGAGTGGCACGGCGTGCACGCTTGACGGCTTCGTTGACAGCGTCGAAGAAATCGTCGCTGAGCTCAGGTCCCGCAACATCAATCGAAATGCCCCACAAGGTCGTCAGTTGCAAGACTTGCAGATCCTGTATCAAAGGGCGCCCGGCTAGTGTCAGCTCTTGGGCCTTGTCCCGACCTAGTCGGGGAACACGGCTCAAGTCATCCAGATACCCGGCCTCCAGGGTTCGCCAGCGGATGCCCTTTTCCTGCACGGCCGCCAACTCACGCATGAGGGTGCCCAGCTTGGCATGATCCTGCCGGTTGATATCCGATTCGGCTTCTTCCGGGGTTTCCTCACTCAGTCGGTCCAGCAGCGGTCTGAGCCTGGCATTGCAGTCCACTACGTGTCGTCGAGACTGTGTATCCAATAACTGTGCGGTCAGAATCACTGACGCCAACACGTTGCAAAGCTCTTCTTCATAACCAGGGCGAGGAGCCAATTCCCGTAGGTGCTTGAGCAGTCGCAACTCCCGCTGTGCATGCTGAAACTTGTTGCTCATTTCCCGACCATAGCGCTCCCATGCCTGGGTACGTTGCGGGTCAGTGATTTGCCCGGCGGGCCGGGTCGCCAACGTGCGTGCCAGGTGCATCGCGGTGTTCGCCCTGGCGCAGTCCGCCTGGGCATTTCTATAGTCAGCCTCAAGTGCTGAGAGGATGGCCGGCTGCGCTTGCCGGGCTTGCTCAATCACCTCGTCGGCATTGCCGCCCGACAACCGCAGTCTCAAGTCAAAGTCCCACCGCCCCTGGCCCAGATGCCTGAGCCAAGGCCCAAGGGTGGCGCCATCAGCGCTGACCACCCGGACCACGCCTTGATTGATTTGCACCCGGTACAGCGCCCCTCGAACCAACGCCTGCCATTGCGGGGGCACATGGGAGGTATCACGCAACAAGCCCTGGATCGCACCACTGGGCTCGGCGTTATCCAGGGCAACCGGCCAGGGCGTGGGGAAGGTCTTCAGGCGCAACGGCTGGATCAACGCCCGCTGTTGCGGGGTCAGCACGTCGCGGGCATTGGCCCAGCGGGTGGACGTGTAGAACGTCGCCGGCGGGGGAACAGGCTTGAGCGGTACAGCCCGTTGCACGGGTTCGACACGCGCCAAAGGTGCAAATACCGGGTGCTCCAGCGCCAAATGCTGTTGGGCATCCTGGGGCGTGGCCTGATGGGCCACAATCGCCATCAGGTTCACCAGCATGTCGGTGAGGGCTGCACTCCTCGTTTGCGCGTCGTCACTCTGCAGCCCTCGGACATCGCGCTGCGCGCTGTCAACTAACTGAGCCAGCCAGCCTCCCAGCATCAACGGCCCGTTGAGCAACGGCAGCACAGTGCCCAGTAGCAGCCAACCGACCTGCTTCAAGTTGGCCCAACGCTGCTCGGCATTCGACACCGACTGGCGGTCTGCCAGGGCTACCAATGCCTGGGTCGTGGCGTTGAACACCTGGTCCGCCGGGTCGGTGGCGCCTACCTGTTTGCTCAGTTGTGCCGGTGCCGGCGCCTCATACACGCTGAACTCATCGCCCGGTAGAACGCGGCGAATATGCGGCTCATGAAAGCCATTGTTGGCATAGATCGCCTGGCGCTCAGGCACAAGCCAGGTCAACACATTGTCCTGCAGGGCACCTGGGGTCTTGATCGCCGTAAACAGAGCCTCCAGCGATTCATATTCCAGCAGCATCGGGCTGAACAGTGGCCGGTACAACAGGTGCGGGCCGACTTGCCCTTGTTGCGACCCAATGATGAACATGTTGGCGACCACATCCGCTGCGGCCTGCGCCGAAGCCTTGAACGCCAACGGCCACAGCGCGACCGCCTGCCCACCCGCCTTGCGTTCGACGGCACTCGCCTGCAAGGCCGCGAGTACCCGCTGAAAACCGCTCCACGTCACACCGTGCTCGCCCTTGATCTTCGATTCCAGGGCCAACATCGGCAGTTGCACCCGCAGTTGCCGGCTGAACTGCTGCCGGCGGCGGGCGGCCCCAGCCGTGTCGTCGATCAGTGTTTTTTTCAGCAGGGCAGGATAGGTTTGTCCCACATCCGCCTCGTCCATACAGCGTTTGATCAGGTCGTACGTCAGCCAGGCCGGTGCCTCTGCGTCGTTGAGCGTGATGCGTTTGGGGGTGTGCGGGAAGCCGGCGAGATTTTCCAGGGCCAGCTCGGTCATTGTCACCGTGACAGGGTCCACTTCCCCGGCAATGAACCCGCCAGGCACCGGCACGGCTGCCGCGACCACTCGATCAAAAGTCAGCGAAACGTCACCCGGCTCAAGGTTCTTCGCACCCGGTTGCCTCCTCAGGCACTGCTGTAACTGGCGGTCGGCGTACTGGCTAATCGACTCGATACCCTCAAGAAAATGCGCAGCCCCGCTTTCATGCTGGGCCAACACCCACTGCTGCAACAACTGGGCGTAGGCGATGCTGTCCTCAGGGCTCGCCTGGATCAGCCACCCCGGCATGGCCTGGCGCAAACGCTGCTGGGGCGCGCTCAGTTCACAGATAAACCAACGCCTGGGATCAATGATGTAATCGAGCAACGCTTGGCACACCTGCGGCGTACGCAGCACCGTGCGCGGGATGCTAGCGATCTCCAGCAGTTGGCGTGCCAGGTAACTCGACGCCAAGGCATCGAACGGGTCGCCTTGAGCCTCCACGACGAACCACTGGTCAGCCGCCCCTGTCAGCACCGGGCTGGTGTAAGCCGCCAACAAAGCGCCGATGTCGTCCAGTCTATTGAGCACGTGCATACCGCTCGCAGGGCTGAACAGCAAGGTAGTAGAGCCATGGTTGAGGACCAGCAGCGGCAACATCTGCGTTTGATCGCCCCCTTGCAGGTGGACGGTCTGCACCCGCAACGGGCCGCCATGCAGGCTCCATGCAGCGGTCGGCCGCACCGGGCGTAACAGGGTTTTGGGGAACAGCGCAGCGAAATGTTTTTCGTCCATGCCAGGGGGGTTCGGTGAGTCGTAGAGCAACGCCAACAGGTGGTCGGACAGATAGCCCCAACGGCCCCTGTTTTTCGCAAGAAGCTCACGCCACCATGTTTGCAAACGATTGGAAAAAGACTTCAGAAGCACGGCGCCGCACTCATTGATCAATTTCTCCAGCTCAGCCAGGGTCGGCCCACTCGGCGCAAACACCTCGCGAACCCGCCGGACCACAACCTGATACTGCTCGACCAGCAATGTCGGCCTGGCACTGGCCAAGCGCTGCACCAGTAATTCGGGCAAAGGCTGGTAAGTGTAGGACGGCAATGCAGCGGAGCTGCCAGCGGTAGGTGTGGCGATATGGATCAGGCCGGCCATCCACTGCTGCGGCGCAAAATGCTGGTCCAGATAGGCTTGGGCAGCCTCTTGCGCCACAGTGAGCAGTGACGGCGGATCGCGGAACAGGGTCTCGATCTGGTCAATATGGGGTTGGCGCAGGGAAGCGGGGCTGGGCTCGGTCGAGGTCATGACAGGGTTTCTCGCTGTGATAGAGCCATCGACGCTACAGACTGCCCGACACCCAGTGTCGATAAACAGTTACTGCCAGACGCTCCCCTGCGCGAATCTAGTCTGAGTGCCCGACCCACTACAGAAAACAAGCCATGAGCACCATTACCCCCTCGACACACGAAGATAAAGGCCAGCACTACGAAGTCATTCGCAAGGCCTTGCCCGACTGGATCACTACGCTGTCGGCATCACGTGTCAGCGCCTTGAAGTCCAGCCGCAAAACTATTGCGCCCTGGTATAAAAGTGCCTCGCCCCACCAGCATCAATTATTGAAAACCGCGATTGCCGAACATTGGCAAACCCAAACCCTTGTCGACCAGAAACTCGCCGCGGTCACCGACCTCAAAGGCTTTGCCGAGCCGTTGTTGAAAGCCGCGCTGAAACAGCAATACAACCTCGACGTCGATGTCCGCAGCACTTGCCTGCGGCTCTATGCCCCAGCCAACCAGGCATGGTGGGTCGGAGATTTTAGCGGTGGTGTGCAAAGCCGCACGGTGTCGCTGCTGGACGCGGCACTGCACAACTTTGCCGACAGCGAGGCGTTTACCGCCGATTCGCAATTCATCACCCGGCCCGACGCCCTGGGCCATTTCGACGTCGTCCCGCTGAAAGCCCAGCTGTCGATCCAGCAGTTCAAAACGCTGGTTCGCGGCCTGGACATCGGCGCCCAGTACCAACAGCACCTTGAGAACTATCTCGGCCGCACCGCCCCGGTGGTCGAAGGCGTGCTGCGAGCCCGGGTGATGCTCAATCAGCAGGCCGCCCTCAAGGTGGCTGCGCGCATGGCATTAATCAGGGGCGATATCCAGGCGTTGGATCATGCGTTGATCACAGGCTTGGTCAGGGGCCAGCAAAACCTCACGCTCGACGGCAAGGCCGCGCACTGTCATGACCTGAGCCTGATGGATGCCACCTTGACCGGCGTGGTACTGATTGCCGCCGACCTGGAAGTCAGTCGCCAGGCATCGCCCGTGATCGCCTATATCCCGGATGACCCGCAGCACCCACTCAAGCGCTATGCCTCGACGGTGGAGTTCATGCAGGCACTGACGGGGCAACTGCGCCAGCCCGACTACCAGCAATTCTTCAGCCGGTTTGTCGAGCATCAGTACCAGGGGCATTTTTTCAACCAGTTGGGCACGCGTTTGAGCCAGATGAAATGGCATCAACACGCGCCCGGCGATCCACAGCCGACCTGGCGTGAAACACCCCGCGACAACCCCAACCTGCAGTTCAGCGTGACGCGTGTACGCACGCCACTGTGGGAGCACCTGTATCAGCAAAGTCTCAATAAAATCCTCAACGATGCCCGTGAACTGGCGATCGCAACCGCCTACGCCGACCGCATGGCACGTTGGGCCTGGTGGGACAATCTAGAAAAAGTCCTCTCGGACATTCTCAACGCGGCGCTATTAGTGGTGACCCCCTTCGTTCCGTTTTTGGGCGAATTGATGCTGGCCTATACCGCTTACCAACTCGCCGACGAGGTGTTCGAAGGATTGTTGGATTGGGCCGAAGGCCAGGGCCTGGAGGCCATTGAACATGTGGCAGGGGTGACGGAGAACGTGGTGCAACTGATCGCATTCGGCGCCGCCGGGCAACTGGCCCATCTTAAGCTGTCCCCCTTTGTCGAGGGTTTGAAGCCTGTGACGCCGGCTGACGGCAAAACCCGTTTATGGCATGCGGACTTGAGCCCCTATGAACAAAAAGCCGTAACCCTGGCCCCCGGTTCGAAACCCGATGCCCATGGGTTTCACTCGCACGCAGGCAAAAAAATCCTGCGCCTGGAGAACAAGCACTACGAGGTCAGCCAGGAACCCGACACCGGCCGGCACCGGATCATCCACCCACAACGCACCGAGGCTTATCGCCCTGAAGTACGGCTGAACGGTCACGGCGCCGTGGTGCTGGAGGGCGAAGCTCCCCGGGCCTGGAGCGACTCACAACTGCTCCAGCGCCTGAGCCCGACCACCGCTACCTGGCCAGAAGCACGCCTGCAGCAGTTGCGCGCGATCAGTGGTATCGAACCCGGCACGCTGCGGCATATCTACTCTGAAAACCAACCACCGCCGCCGTTGTTGGCCGACACTTTAGGCCGCCTTGAACTCCGGCAGCACATCGATACCCTCAGCGATCCAGCCGCCGACAACGGTGAAGCGGCCTACTGGGCGGCCGACATGGTCACGCGAATGGACGGCTGGCCCAGCGGGAAAGCGCTCGCAGTATTCGAAGCGTCCGACTTGAGCGGCGAGTCGATCCGACATGGCGCGATGCAGGCCACGCCGGACGCAACACTGACCCTCAGCCGTGAAGACCTGCTGGCCGGCCGATTGGCCCAGCGAGTGGTGGACTTTCTGGATGAAACCGAACTCGCCGGGTTGCTCGGAGAACCGTTGCCCGCCGACAACAACACGCGCGTACACACCCTGCGTGAACAACTGAGCCGTTACGTGGCCTCGCGTAAAGACGACATCTTCGAGCATCTGTACAGTTTCAAACGCCAATCCAACAGCACCCACGGGTTACTGCTGCAACGGCAGTTTCCCGAGCTGCCCGACAACCTGGCCCGAGCGATAGTGGCCCAGGCCCGCCCGGCTGAAGTGCAGTTGATGAACGAAGAACAACGCGTGCCACTGCGCCTCAAACACCTGGCCAGGGAGTTGCAGTTTGAAACGCGAACCACCCACGCCTACGAAGGTTTCTACCCGGACAACACGCCCACACCCGATACCGAACGGCTGCTGCTCAACGCGTTGAGAATCCACAGTGACGCCTTCGGCGACCTGCGCCTGAGCATCCGCGAGCAACAGCCCAGCGGGCAATTGCGTTGCCGCGTCGGCCCGGACGACGCGACCACCGATACGCTGCTGATACGCACAGCGCCAGGGCGATACTTGCTCCACGGCGCTAGCGCCGATACCGCTTTGGATCTGTATGAAGCCGTACTTCAAGCCATACCGCGTAACACCCTGGGCTTCGCGCCTGGCGACAGCGAAGCGCTGCGCCAATGGCTGACACGTACCCTGCAACCGCCCGCCGAACGCCGCACGGTGTTGGCCGAACCGCCAACCCTTGACGTCGCCTCTCCAGCTATCCAGCACCTGCTGCAAAAGCCTCGGTTCAGCGCACTGCGCCACAGGCTGGGCCTCGCCAGCGTTGAAGAGCGGCTCAGGGCCCTGTATCCGATGCTGACCGAAGACGACGTGACGGCCTACGCCCAATCGCTGCGCTCGACCGAAGGGCAGCACCTGTTGACCGAGCTTGAAACCCAAAAAAAAGCCCTGTGCAAGTCCCTCAAAGACTGGCAAGAACGCCCCGCCGCCGGCACCCAGAGACGCCGCCCGGCATTCCCGGAGCAGTTGTTCAGGAAACGCGTGAGCGCGCTCATACAGCAAAGCTGGGAGCAATCGGCCAAGGGTTACGAAACGGACTTCGGTGAGCGTCGAGTGGGTGGCGAACTAGACCTGCGCGGAGAAACCATCTACGGCTTTTTGCAGAACTTCCCCCCCCTCGATACCCGGCTGGAACACATCACCAGTCTCAACCTGGCAGGCACCGACTTCACGGATGCCGACAGCCCCTTCCTGGACAACTTCCCCAACCTGCGCATTCTGGATATCACCGGTAAACGCCTGAACACCCTCCCCCAGGCCGTCACTGGTATGCGTCGCCTCACCCACCTGGGCCTGGCCGAAAATCCGATTCGCTGGCGTGCGCAGCACCTGGAGCACCTCAGGCAATTGAACCATCTGAAGGTGTTGATCCTCTCGCACAACGAACACTTGGTCACACCACCGGACATCAGCCGGATGCCGGAACTGCGCATACTGGCGCTCAATAACACGCTCATTCGCGATTGGCCCATAGGGTTGTTCGAACTGCCGCGCTCGCCCGACTTCAACCTGAACCTGTTGAATACACGGATCACCCAAGTACCAGTTGTCGAACCCGGTTCGGCGCACGCCGAACTGGTGACACGGGCACGCCTGGACAACAACAAACTGGCGAGCGACGCCGAGGACAGGCTGGTCCGCTACCGCCGCACGGCTGGCCTGGACCCCTATCGTACCTACCCCCCACGCGGTGAACTGGACAGTCAATTCTGGCTCGAACACCTGCCCCCCGAACAACGCCAGGGGTGGCAGGAGATCTGGGACGACCTTGAACGAGAGCACGGCTCCCAGGGCTTTTTCGAGGTCATCAAAAGCCAGCAGCTCCCGCCCCCTGAAATCGTCCACGACCCGGACGATCTAATGCGCTACAACCTGAACCTGCGCCAATTGCGTACCAATGTGCTACGCCTGCTGAGGGCCGCCGACAGTGACGAGCCAACCCGCACCGCGCTGTTCAACCTGAGCGCCACGCCGGCCAACTGTGCCGATGCGGGCGCCCAGCTGTTCAACGCCATGGGTATCGAAGCCATGAAGCTGGAGGCTTGGCGCGAGCCCACCGTTGAAGCTCGCACCCATGCATTGGTGCGGCTGGCCAAACAAAAGGCACGGTTGAACAAGGTCAATCGAATCGCGCAGCAGGATATCCAGACCCGCCTCAATACCCCCACGCTCAATGATGATGGCAGTGAAGGCCCGGCCTTGCGGCTGACCACCGATGTCGTCGGCGGTGTGGCGGGTACGGTGGATGAAGTCGAGGTGTACAGCGCCTATCAGACTGGCCTGAAGATCCGCCTGGATCTGCCTTGGCTGGCCGATCACATGCTCTATCGCAGTGCCGGCAACGTCGAAGCCCGGCAACTGGCCGACGCCTACGACAAAGTCATTGAGCAGGAGCAAGGTGATGGGCTGGTGAACCAAATGCTTGAGCAGTACTTCTGGAGCGACTACTTGCTCAATATGCATCCCGACGAATACCGGACAATCAAATGCCAGCATGAACTAGCCAGTGAAAGCATCGACGATTTGCGCCTGGCTCAAAACGCCTGGGCGGCCAATGAACAACTGTCAGTGCAACGCAAGAATTCCGCCACCACAGCCCAACTGCGCCAGCGTCTGCTCGACCTGGCAGACAGGCTGAATGTACCCCCTGAACAAGTCCTGACCGGCGAGCCTATGACAGAAGAGCTGTACTTGAGCCTGTTTCTCAAGAGTTTCGACGATGAACAGGAACTGGGCCGCCGCCTGACTCGCGAGGCCATGGTTGCCGCCGGGGTTTAACCCTCCCCCCCATTGCAGAAGCGAGCAGGCACCAGGCGTGCCCCTGGTTCCTGCAAAAACCTCAACTGAGCGCAGAGATGAAAGGCCCGTGTAGTGGTTAAGGTACGTAACGATCTGAACACGCGTGCTTGACCCGCACCGTGAATAGTTACCGCCGACACAATCCTCACCCACCTCATGCTGATGGTTCACCCCATCAGCATGAGCACAATGCCAATGAGCACGTCGAACACACCAGCGGCATCACCGACGCTTCAAGAAATACGTACCCACCTGCTTGAAATCGACCCAGCGTTGCGCACTCAAACCCAACAGCCTGCCGCAGTACCGCCTGAACTGCTTGCGCTGGAAAAACTGAACACTACCCTAACCAGCGCCAACAACGTCCTGCTGGCGAGGTCACACAGCTTGTTTGAGGCACTCACGCAAGCAGACCTCACCCAAGCGGCCGGCAAGACGTTGCTTGCCCAACTCAAAACCGACTTGAACAAGCACCTGCTAGGCCTTGACGAAGCCAGCACCGTGGACGGTCAAGGCCGCAAGAGCTACCTCATCCAAACAGCTGGCCTTGGCGCGTTGGAGCAGCAAGCCAAGCTGGATGTGCGCGATTACCTGCTAAGCCCTGCCGAACAGCGCATGGTTGAAGACTGCTCCCGAGGCCCGACCTTTCGCCCTGGCATGTACTCGCTCAACTTCAGCTACCAGGACAAAACCGTGGCGTTTGCCGGGGCGTTTGTACTGACGCGTAAACCCAGCCCAGTCGTAGACAACCTGACGTCGAAAGAAGACCTCGGCCAGGTCCTGTTGTTCACCCCAAACCGAGGCCTGGAGGCCTTCGACTCGCTGGCGCAACTGGACCAGCGACTCAAGGCGACGCTGGCGTTGCCGGCAGGCCATGAGGAATTCTGCCAACACCTGCCTATGCGTTATCAGGCGCTGGACGTCGATGACATCTGGCCATTGCAATTGCTGCCCATCGACGACGAGCCACTGTTCGAACATACCTACAACGCGATCATCAACAAGCGCAGCCAGGATATTGAACTGGCATTGAGCCTGGTTGAAAACCCGCTCCACGAGGCAACACTGCTCCAGTCAGCCTTGGATAACGCGGTGAAGGCCGCCCTGCCAGACTTGTCGTCACGCTTGGCGTTCAGGCGCCAACAGCTACTGGAGCGCAGCGTCTATAACAGCCTGCCGCACTGGTATCGCAATGCAGCTGCGACGGACCAGCAAACCCTGAGTCGTTTCATGCAGGATTACAATCAGGCCCGGGCCACCTATATCGAGTTGCTGGGGCCTGTCGCTTCGCCTCAAGCGCTGGCGAATTTCCAGTTGACCGAGTATCTGGACGAAGCGCTGGAAATCCACGACCTGGACCCGCACCACCTGAAGATCACCACCCGGCGCAACGTCACCCATGTCGGCACCTATGAGCAGACACGCGACCTGGTGCAGTTAAGCTATGACGGGCTGCACACCGGCGACGAGTTGCCCGGCTCTGATTTTTTGGCCAATACCACCCTGACCTATGCGGGCGCGGCACTGCAAGGCGACCATGCCATTCTGAACGCGCAGAGCCTGCTCGACATACTCCGCGAACCCGGCCTGCAACCGCGCCTGGACTTTGCCGCGCTACAAAAAAAAATGCAGGCCGATACTGAGTTCAACAAGGCTGCTCGCGACCTGTTTGATCACCGGCTGGTGTTGCTGGCCTTTATCGCTCGGTTGCGAGGCGACCTGAGCCAGGGAGACCACAGCCTGTTCGACACGTTGCGAGCCGGTACGAACCCGCTCCTGTGTGCGCGAACCGTGCTGCTGCATGGCGCGCAACTCAAAGACCTGTGGTTATTGCGCGAGGAGGATGCCGACGGCCAAATCCGGCGCTTGCTGTTGTGCACCCCGGATTCGCCACGTGAGCGACAGTTCCTGGTATTTGCCACCGAGCGCGAATGCCAGACGCATATCATCGGTTGGGCCGATGACAAAACGCGGCTTAAGGGTCGCACCATGAGCGACTACCTGTTGGAGCAATGCCCGCTGCGTTTTCGCCCGAAGATGGGCACCTTTCTCGCCGGGCTGGGCTTCAGGCCCGACGCAAAGGAACACGAAGAGGTGACATTCGGCCCAGTGTGCTCCCACACGGTCTGCCTGGACGCCATGGTCGTTCATTCGCAAAGCGCAGCGCAGGACGACTACGAATACAGCACCCCGCTCTGGTATCGCTCGGCCAAGCCGCAAGACCGAACCCGTTTGACCCGCCTTGCTGAAGATGCCGCAGGTGCCTTGCGCGTCTATAACGCCATGCCCGATTCAGAAGCGAACTTCATTACCTTCAATGCCTATTTGCACGATAAAGCCAAACTCAGCCTGAACACGCTGCTGGGCCGCCCTCAGAATGATATCGACCCGGACACCGTGTTCGTGTCGGCGCCCTGGCCGTTACTGGGTGGCAAGCCCCAGCCCATCTCCTATACCAGGCTGTACAGGGACGGTTACACGGATAACGTCGGTTTCATCGACGCGAAATTTTCCACCTCGGCCACGTTCAGTGGCCCGGCGGGTGTCGACCTGAGCCACTTGACGCCACAGAACGTATCAAGGTCGGTGACCGGTGTATGGATCGGTCAACGCTACACCGACGAAGTGCGCACCAAATTGCAAAGCGCGAGCAGCCCCGGTTACGCCAAACGGCGCGACGCCACCTTGGCGATCACGCAACTGCAGATGAAATACGCAGCTCTGGATTGCTGTCTACGCGGCCATATCGCCCGGGTCGACTTGACCTGGCTGGAGCGTGCCATCGACAGCCTGGGCGATACAGCGGCTGCGACTCGCTCCACTTACCAAGTACATCGCCTGACGCTTGACGGCGATTGGGTGATGGGCAACTACCTGTTCAGCCACGCCGATAACCCGGTTTTGCTCTACTCCCCCAACGCACCCGATGGCATCAGCTTTCGTGAGGCGAAGCTGTTCAACTACTGGCTGAAAAAAGTCGACGGCGTGTCGGGTTACCTGCAGGGTCGGGTGCCGATCCAATCCCAGGTACGGATCGGGATGTTTCTGAAAACTGCCCGCGATGGATTGCCAGCGACGATTGACCGTACCACTCCAAGCCCGGCGCGCTATGACCGGACAACCTCCGACACAACCCTGACCGACCTGCGCAATGACCTCTACAACATGGTATTGCAGCGAAAAATTGATGATGTGATCGCCACCACGGTCAATCGAACGGAGATGATCATGGGGATTCTCTGGATGTGCGTCGAACTGGTCACCGCCATCGCCACCATCCCTTTTCCCGTATTGAGCCTGGGCCTGGGTGGTTTGCTGGCGTTCAAGGACGCGATGCTCGCCATCAGTGCCTACCAACAGGGTGACATGGCCGGGGCCTTGAGACACTACATCGGCTACCTGGCCAATGTGGGCGGTGCTGTGTTGTTTGACTTTCGCCCGGCTCTAAAAGGCCCTTTCAACACACTGTCTGTCAGACCGGTTACTAAAGCGATACAGCAGGCCACGCTGATCAACGATATCGACCCTGGCATTACTGCCGGAATGAAACCGGTGCTGTTCGATGGCCATCCGTTCTGGGTCAAGAACACACAGGATTCTCTGGGGCGGCATCTGCTGTTTCGCCATGACCCAGTCACCGGGCAAATGCAGTCGACTACACGTCTGGTCAACAAGAACACCGATGGCCAGTGGATACGTTCCGGGGTTGCGGCAGGCGGGCGCAGAAAGACATATACGGTACTCCAGGAGGAAGTGGACCAGCCACTGGCTCGCTACGAGATTGCATCCGAGCAAGGTAAGTACTTCAGATCAGCGCTCAACCTTGAATATGTGCGCAACGTCGTCAACCATCCGGATGACGTTATTGCGCAGGGCGTACGTGAAGGGGCCCATTTTGATTTGAAGCCTCTACGTAATAGCTATCCCGATCAGGTGAAACACCTGACTGAAGATGCGCAGGCGCTTTACGCCTCACCTCCAGCGCGCCCGGACCGCACCGGTTTGCCGGCACTGGCACCGGACTCCAACCCGTCTACCGTACTTGCCACCCTGTTCCCACTCAAGAAGGCGCTGATCATCGGCGCATCCAACACCAGCGTTGCCAGTAAGCAGTTACTGATCGAAAACCTTCAGGCCTTGGCCGCGCAAGGGCTCAAACGCTTGCACATCGAAAACCTGCCGGCCGATGTTTTCCGCACCAAACTCAAAATAATCAACGGCGAAACCAAGGGCAATCTTGCGCATGCCTTGAAGCAAGTCGAGGACCATTTGGCGCGGGTCGACGCAGGCTTGGGCTGGGATGCAGATGCGCCTTTTACCTTCCGTAAACTGATGCTTGAAGCCCATCAGCACAAGGTCGCGATCGACGGCGTGGACGCCTCGAGCTCATATCATATGGAGCATGTGCTGGAGCTATCTGACAAAGAGCGATTTATCCCGCGTAACAGTCAACTCAGAAACTTTTATTCCCACCAAGCGCTTGCGCAAAACGATCCCGATGATGGCTGGATCGCCCTGGTAGATCACATTCGCATAGGCAGTACCGACGAGGTGCCGGGGCTGGCCGACTTGCAGAATGTCATCGCCTTGCGTGTGGATGATGCTATCCCTGGCCAGGCAGTGGGCATCCTGCCTGATACATCCTCCGCCGCGCTGTCTCGGGGTGATTACAAGCTGACAATGGCCGCAAACACCCAAACCTTGCCGAAGGCCGGCCCCTCGAGAGCGGTACAGGTCCCCCCATCACCGTCTCATTACAATGAGTTTGATCTGCCCGCATCGTTCAAACCGGACCTGGACGAAATGGTGCATAGGCAAAAAAGCTTTGACCCCCGCTACGGACCTGCAGCGGAAGACCCGTACCATCCGGCGCACCAGGCGTTCAAGCAAACACGCAGTCGCCTGGATGAAGCCGCCAAAAAGGCTTTTACCGCTTACACGCCACTGCCACGCCCGGACTTCGCCGACCTCGCCACGGCGACAAGTGAGGAGGCGTTTATCAGGCAGCTGTATAAAAAGATACGGGGACTGATTATCGGCGAATCCCATCTTGATACCTACAGCAAACAGTTCCTGATCAAATACATGAAGCTGTTGAAGAAGGAGGGCGTCGAGACCTTGTACCTGGAGCACCTGCTCACCGATCTGCATCAGGCAGAACTGGAGCTTTTCTACCGCACGAGCAAAATGCCGAAGAACCTGAAACGCTATCTGAGAGCGCAAGATGCCGGCCAGATGCACGGTTATACCGGGCCCGACACTTACACCAATGTGGTCAAAGCCGCGAACAAGGTAGGCATTCGCGTGCGTGCGCTCGATTGTACGGCCAGCTATCACGTTAAAGGCATGAACACGAACAACGCCCGCACGAACCTTTTCAACTATTTCGCCAATGAGGTGATCAAGGCCGACCAGTTGGCACAGGGCCCGCATAAATGGGTAGCGCTCATAGGGGACTCCCACTGCGATACGTACCTGGGTGTCCCAGGCATTGCGCAATTGCAGGATGGGGTCAGCTTGAGGATACGCGATGTTCACCCCACCCAGGCATTGCCGCTGCAGAGGGGAGGATGGGAATTCGTCGAGGGTCAGATTGGCTCTCCCGGAACAAAAACCCTGCGCAGTGACTTCAAATTGCACGTCGGTATTGCCGACATTCGCGCGCCGTCGCCTAAAACTGCACCGGATCGTGCATGGTTGAGAAATGTCGACGACTTCCTGATCGAACAACCCTCAAGCACCGAAGCCAATGTGGTCTACCGCACCATTCTCGGAGGGCAGGCGAGCACCCCGATTAAAATTGACGACCTGGGGAAGTTCTTTATTGAAGATTTTCCGCTATTGAAAGATAAACGTTTCACAACGTTGGAACAGGTGAGCCAGGCACTTAAAGACGACGCGTATATGACCCTCGTTTCCGCTACGACCCTGCCGAGCGCACGGCTGAGAACCATCGGCGACGCCCTGATCGAGCGACCTACTATTCTTGATACCTGGTTGGTCCACCATTCCAACAGCGGAGAAGTCGTTCGCACGCTTATTGAACAGGACGCCAGTAATCAGTTCTTTATTAAACGTTGGAACCTGGACAACAGGCGCTTCCGGACGGTCGAACATTTGATCGAGGCACTCAAGCGAGAAGTCCAGTTGTCATTTGTCACCCCTACGGCTTCGCCCCGAACGCGGCTGGTATCGGCAGGTCAATTCGTGGTTGAGCAACGGGCTTTACCGCCTCAAGCCACTGTGATCCACCGTTCCGGTGATATGAATATATATTCCACCGTCGTTGAAACAAATCCTGAGGGGCAGTTCTATATTGATCGTTGGCCGCAGTTGCAAAATAAACGTTACCCAACGCTGGATGATTTGATTGATGCACTCATAAAGGACGTGGGTTTGACGGCCGCTTCATAATGCCGTGTTCGGTTTTGGCCCGCGCTCGCGCAGTGCGGGCCACCAGCTTTCTGATCACACACAGCAACATCATATTCATACTCGCAAACCTATTGCGGTCAAGGCGCCGGAAAATCAAACAACAGGTGCACCGTGCCGTAATACTCGCCGCCCTTGTAACCGTCCGCCGGTTCGATGGCGGCAATTTCCAGCTCGGCGCGGCGGCCGGCACGTGCCTCGTCGGCGCTGAGGACCAGGGTCGAATCCAGCGTCAGCGGCACCCGATTGAACAACACCTGCAGTTCGATACGGTTGCGGCCACTCAACAGGTAAGGCGTATCACCCAGGCGCGCGGCCACCCCGCCATTGATGTTCTTCACGTCGAAGTTCTTGCGCAGGCGTCCCAGCCGGGCAGTCGCCAGATCCCAGGCCAGCACCTGGTCCTGCCCAATCCAGTCGGGCTCGGAGGGCAGCACATAGGCTTCATGGATCGGGATGGTCACCGACACATCAAACGTGTGGCGCTCCTGGAACGCCAGCGCCCGTTCGCCCATCAGCACAGGCGCCATCAGTACCGCCAGTACCGTTAGTTGCTTGAACATAGTCATCACCCGTTACTGCTGACCGACATCGGTTTTTTGTTGCGGCCTTCGATCATCTGGAAGTTGAACTGGCGCTCCGGCTTTTTCTCGAGCACCAACTGGCGACCGGGCAGGATGTGGTGCTTGGTGGTGGCCTCACAGTCGGTCTTTTTCGCCACCGAACAATCGCGGAACTCATCGAGCACCACCACGCTGTTGCCCGCATTACGCAGGGTGTACTGGCTGGCGGTCTCGCTGATTTGCGTATCGAAACGGGTGTCCTTGGGCCTGACGAAAAACACCGTGCCGTAGCCCGCCATGACATTGACCCCGGCCGCCAGCGCGTTTTTGTACTCGGCACGCTCTTGATCGGTCACGGCAAAGTCATCTTCCTTTTCCGGCACCACCGGAATGAAGCGCACGCGGAAATAGCGCTCCTTGTCTCGCAGGCCCATATACAGCAACCGTGTGCCCTGACGCCCACCGGCCGGTACGATCAGGCGCGCCGGGCTGGCCATCAGGCCGTCGCGATTGGTGGTGCTGCCTTTGGCGTCGGTCATCGACGCGACGGGCACTTCCCGGGACGTGCCGTCGGCGTTGTAGACGATCTCCAGCACATTGACCTTGATAAACGCGGAACTGGTGCCGCCGTTGTAGACCCGCTTGAGGTAAGAGCTGCGGTCGCCGTCCAGATAGTCATAGACCACCCCAACGTTGATCGCCGGCCCCGCATAAGCGCCCAACGACATCAGGAACAGCCCCACCGCTAACACTGCATGTTTCATGTTTGATTACGCCTTATAGATTGAACCCAGCCAACGGCTGATATGCGGCCAGTGCCCACTCAGACTTCTGAATCCCAGATCACCGTGACCACGCCGGTGTAGGTGCTGCCGGGTTGCTTGAGCATCTCTTTCACGTCGTCTCGCTCCACGGCAAAGTGCAGGCTTGCGGGACGGTTATTGACGTAATGGCCAGGCTGGAACAGCTCGGTGCCAGTGCCGTCAAGACGCAAAGGCAACTTGCTCACGGCCTGGCCGTACTGGTCTTGCAAGCCAAAAGGCAAGGTCACACCGACCTGCAGCGGCACTTCGTCCCCCGCGCTATTGCGCAGGCCGCAGGTGTTGCCGATGGTCAGGCCGCATTCGAGTTGCATCTTGAAGCGGGTACTGGCGGAAATGACGAAGGTCTGGTCACGGAACAACCGCGCCGGTTGGCGCCCACGGTTGAGCCAAGCCTGCCAGCCGCCCTCGGGCAACAGCTCCACGCGGTTGCCCCCCGGTGGCAGGTCCACCTTAAGGTTGTGCTCTACCCGAAGATCGAAGTTGAAGGTCAACACATCATCGTTTGGAAGGTAGAGGTCACCAAAATCGAAATCCTGATACGGCCCGACACGGTAAGTAATCGACCCTCTGTAATCCCCCGCTTCCATATCCAAAGGATTAGGCGTACGCAATTCGTACGTGTACTCAAGCATGCTGAAACTGGAGGTGGGCACATCAAACGGCGTCACCAGATTACAAGCACCGGCGCCTTCCGGTACGAGCCAGAACCACAGCCTTAACGTGGGGGCAGCTGCCCACATGCCGGTGTACTGGCACGGAGCCGGTGCGTTCGTCCAGTTGGCGGGTAACGAACTCCAGGCCTGAACGCCCGGCGGATTAGTCGTATTGAAGCGGCTGCCAACCCCGGAAATACGCATCTCCACTGTTTTCCGGTCGCCCTTGGATGAAACCACCTCAAAACTTCGCCACTCGGAGGGGACCTTGAACATCAAACCTTGACGCGGGTTTGCATGGTTGGCCTCTATCGGACCGCTGGCGACAAAGTTGATATCCCAGGTCCGGATACTGAAAATCCCCAACGCCTCGCACCTTGCCGGCATATGCCCTGGGCATACCCCGCTTTGTGGGGTGGTGTTGGTGAACTTGTTTACCATCGGGTTACCGGGGTCAGGGCGGAACTCAGCGGTAATGTCTTGCGTGGCAGCCAAGGACAACGGCGTAAACGCACACAATGCTGCAGCCACTGATACTGCTCGCCAAGTCAGGTTCTTGATTGGATTGCTCATGCTGGTCAACTCATGCCTCTGAACACGCATCGTTCTGGTTAGGAAGTTCATCCGGCCGCCTCGGACGCACGACCGACCTCGGCCAACGTATCCGGGGTGCAACGCAAGTCGCCAATCATCAACACGTCGTTTTCGTTCGGCGCATTGCTGGGGTCCAAGCGAAACTGGCAAAGCAGCTGGTTTTGGTAGCGCACTTGCAAGGTAGGTGCGCTGGAACTCATTTCCATCGAGAAGAACCCGTCCACTTCGCTGACCCCACGGCTGGCATGATTGATCACGTGATGGCCCTTGAGCGGTGCGCCGTGCTCATCCAACAAGCGGCCGAGCACGGTGACGGTTTTCATCACGGTGATTTTCCGGTAGTCCACGCCGCCTTTGTTCAGGTGATAGCTGGCGCGGGTCGGCTGGATATTGGCGGCGGGCGGGTGATTGCCTTCAAAATCGAAGCTCACGCTGCTGCTCTTGTAGGCCGAGACCGGCACGTAGTTGCGCCCGGGCCGCAAGATGGCGCCGCCACCGCCCAGATCGTCGGCGCGCAGAGCGATTTCATCGAGGTCGGTTTCCACGTCGATGATCATCCCGGCACCGTTACCCTGGTATTGGCTGCTCAGCAGCATCTTGCCGGCACCGGCGACAAAGGTGCTGTTGAGGTTCAAACCGCCACTCAGGTCGCCATTGAAGGAGCTGCGCTGCACAAAACCGTCGCCACTGAACGCGTCTGTATTGAAGCTGGCCATGCCCGACAGGCCGACACCATAGGTATCGGTGATCGCTGTCGCCGAGACGCTTTGCAGCGCGTGGTCGGTGAGGTCCTGGCGCAGGGTCACCGAAGCGTTATTGTCGCGCCCGCCATCACGGGCGGTACGGGTGCCGATGCTGCCGGAAATCTGCCGGCCATCGCGGCCCAGGTTCATGCTGACGCTCACGTCCACGCCGCGATTGCGCGCATCGTTGGTGCCAGCGCTACCGGGCCGATCGAACACCGAGAAGCGCCAGTTGGCATCGCTGCCGAACAGGTTGTCGTGGCGGCTCCAGCCCAGGTCCAACCCCGCGCCCTCGATATTGCCCTCACTGTGGGACAGGCGCATGTTCAGGGTGTTTTTCGCGTCGAGCCGGTGGTTGACCGACAACGCGGTGTTGCTGGCCTCGCCCACGAAGGTATTGCGGCGCAGACGCGTACCGTCCGGCAGTGTTTCGTAGGTGTCACGCGTGTCTAGCCAGCTGCGGTTATGGCTGAACACCAGGTTGGTTGAGCCCAAGGTGTAGAGCCCTTGCAGGTCCATGCCGGTGCCATGTTCCTGGGTCTGGTACAGGTTGGCATAGACGCTGGTGTTGTTGGCCACCGTCCAGTCCATCGACCCGCCGTACTGGAGTTGCTCGCGCACCTGGCGGGCCGACAGGCCAAGGATCACGCGCGGGTGTACCAGATAGTTGAGCGACGCACCGGCCGTCATTGCGCCCGAAGCCTGTTCGTCCCAGTTGCTGAACAACTTGGTTTCGCGCCCGGCGAACAGGTTGTAGCGCCAGCGGTCTTCGGCGTTGCGCCAGTTACTGGGCTTGTACACCAGCTCCTGGGTGGTGCTGGTGGTGAGGCCGTCTTCCACCAGGCGCACTTCCACTTCATAGATGCCGCCGGGCAGTGGCCGTGTATCGAGGGTTTGCAGGCCTGCCGCTACCGCCTGGGTGTTGATCAGCAAGCCGTTGCGGTAGATCTCCACCGCCGCTTGGCGGTTGGCGGTAACGTAGATCGGGTACACGCTGGGCTTGGTGTTGTTGATGGCCAGGCTGTCGGAGCTGCCATACATCAGGCCCAGCGCCGTGTCGGGGCTGGCGCCGAAGCTGCGCAGTTGACGGGTCAGGCCGTCGGAATTGGGGGTGAAGTGACCCAGGCGGAAAAACTGCCCTTCGAGTTCGCGCTGGGTGTACAGCTCGTGAATCGCATGGCGCACTTGTTCTTCATCGCCACTCTGGCGCGCCAGTTGCAGGTTGAACACCTGGCTCCAGTTACCCACGCTGGAACTGGCTTGCAAGCCATAGCGACCGCCCAGGCTGTCCTCCTGGCTGCCGTTGAGGTTGAGCTGGTTGTTAATGATCAGCCCCAGGCTGCCGCCTTCGGGCTGGTCATAGAAACGCGGAATGTCGTCACTGCGTTCGACGTCCTGGGTCAGGATCGACAACTGGGAGTTTTCCAGGTTGTAGAACGCCGAGATCATTTTTTCCGGGCAGGCCTGGGTGCAGGCGCCCAGGGCCACGCCTTTTTCCAACACGGCTTGCCAGGTATCACGGGTAGCGGCCGGGACTTTGCTGTCGCCGGTGTCGGTAAATTCGAGCAAGGTCACGCGATCATCCCGTGACAGCACAATCAGAGCCTCGCCCAGCGGTTGCTGGTCCAGGTCCACACGCACCGCCAACGGCACGTCGAAAAAGTGATCACTGAAACCTGCGGGCAGGCCTTGGGCCTGGGTAATCAAGCTGCCAGGGGTTGCAGCGCCGGAGGCAGCGGGTGCAGCCAGCGCACTCGTACACATCAACAGCGCAAGCGCAGCCGCGATAGGCGTCATCGGAAACATGAACGGATACCCTGAATGCCAAGAGATAAAAAAACCAGGTCGGCGGACAGAGAAGGGAATCAGCCGACCTGCAAGTGAATGCCCGTGATTAACAGGCACTCATTGGCATCACAGGGCTGGCAGTACGGCGTCGAATACCACCGGAATGGTGGTGGTGTAGGCACCGCGCTGAGTCGCCGTAGGCTTGGCGGCAGCGATGCGCATTTCCGCACCCACGCCTGGGGTGGAGTCGGCTTCGTTGACCACTTCCTGTGGCGTGCCGGTGAGGGTCACCCCGTTGAGGGTGGTGGTAACCGGGATGTTCTGCGCGGCATCACCGTTGAACAGCACCGCCGGGCCACCTTCGATGTAGGCGGCAACCGAACCGTTGGTGTTCTTGATGTCGTAGATGGCGCTCAGGGGAGCCAATTCACCGCTGACCAGGTTGTAGGTCATGGTCTCGTCACGGCCCCAGTTCGGATCACGCGGCTGGGCGTGGAACACGGTGGTCGGGATGTTTGCCTTGAGGTTGACGGTGTGGCTGGCTTCACCGGCAGCGATAGCGGTTACCGAGGAAGACAGCGCCAGAACAGCCAGGGGAACAGCAACAGCAAACTTCTTGAACATGGTCAATACCTGTAGTTGACAACATTGATTGGTTCATTGCCAAGGAGATCCCTAACAACGAATTACATTGCCGATTAGTTGGAACAAGCAATGCCAAACAATGATCAATTGAAACTAGAGGCAGGTATGCAGGCGCATTCTAAAATGAGCGTAGCCCTTGTAAACAGGGGTCGAGCGAAAAAGATGGCATTTCGCCAAAACTTTAAAAGTATCCGTAGGAAACAGGCTACACACTTAAAAACACGATAAGGAAGTTACTGTAAGACGCAGACCACACCAACTCAAAAGCGCCTCCACAACCACGGGCCAGATAAGAATTCGAGTCATGACTCTAATTAAAGTTATAACTCTATAAATTAAAAAGATCCAATCGGACTTGTTTCACTTATGACCGAAACCCGCGGCTACCCCGTTGACCGTTGGTCGCCAAGGGCTACCCTTCGTACAAAGATATATCTTAAGTTATATCTAAACCTGTACAGAGGACTTGCGCATGAAACACGAGCATCGCGGCGAATTTGAAAAACGCGGCGGCCGCGGCCCACGGGTATTCGCCCCCGGCGACCTGAAGCTGCTGCTGTTGTCATTGATCGCCGAGCAACCTTGCCATGGCTACGACCTGATCCGCCGCATCGAGAGCCTGTTCGACGGCGCCTACAGCCCCAGTCCCGGCGTGATCTACCCCACCCTGACCTTTCTTGAAGAGAGCGAGCTGATCAGCGGCGACGCCGATGGTGGAAAAAAACGCTACACAATCACCGACGCCGGTCGTCTCTTCTTAAGCGAACAAGCCGTTGCCCTGGATGGCGTGCGCATGCGCCTGGATGTCAGCAAGCGCTCGCTGCGTGGCCACGACCGCCCACCCCAGATCCATGAGGCGGTGCACAACCTGCGCCACGCCTTGCATTCGCACAACGGGCACTGGAGCCCGGAAGAAATCATTCGTGTCGCGGCGCTGCTCAATCGCACCGCTCAAGCCATTGCCGACGGGACAGACCAATGAACACACAAGCCATTCATCGCGTGACCCACGAAATCAAACGCCGCCGCCTGGAAGTTCTGCGGGTGGTGGACATCACCCCACGCATGCGCCGCATCACACTGGGCGGGCCTGAGCTGGAGGGCTTTATCAGCCTGGGCAGCGACGATCACATCAAGCTGCTGTTCCCGCAGAACGCCGCCGAGCAAGCAGCGCTTGAAAGCCCGACGTTCGCCATCAAGGGCGACGGCCCGCAACCGGCCATGCGCGACTACACGCCACGGCGCTACAACCTGGAAACCGGCGAGCTGGATATCGACTTCGTGCTGCATGGCGATGGCCCTGCGTCCACCTGGGCCGAGCAGGCGCAGGTCGGGCAGCACCTGTATATCGGTGGGCCACGGGGCTCGATGATCGTGCCGGACATTTTCGACAGCTACCTGCTGATCGGCGACGAAACTGCCCTGCCCGCCATTGCGCGGCGTCTGGAGGAGTTGCCCGCTGGGCGCAAGGTGCTTGCGGTGATTGAAATCGCCGATGCGGCGGAGCAACAGACGCTGCAAAGTGCGGCCGATGTGGAGGTGATCTGGGCGCTGCGTGGCCGCGATGACCTGCTTGAGGTGGTGCAAAACCTGACGCTGCCCGACGGCACGCTGTACAGCTTCGTGGCGACCGAAACCAGGTTGTCGCGCCAAGTACGGCGGGGGTTGCTGGACACCCACAAAGTCAATGAGGAATACCTCAAGGCCGTGGGTTACTGGCGCGCCGACGGTAGCCCGCAAGAGTGAGTCAGGGCCGGGGCTTGATGAATTTATCCAGCCCCACCATCACCAACGCTATCGCCACAAACCCCGCCAGAATCCCCCCGGCATTCACAAACACTTGTGGATAACCGAGGCGGTCCACATCGATGAACGGGTACTGATATTGCCCAAGCAAATGCCCACGCATCAGCACATACGCGAAGTACATCAATGGGTAAATCACCCAGGCGCCGATGTGCTTGAGGCGCAAAAAACCCTTGGGCACACAGCGCCACCAATAAATCAGAAACAGCAACGGCATCACGTCGTGCAGCAATTCATCGGCGATAAATTGAAAGCCTTCAGGGCTCCACAAATGCCGCAGCAGCAGGTTGTAGGCCAGGCTTACCACCACAATGCTCACGGCGACTCCACTGCTGATGTGAGGTGCCAGGAAAAACCGTTTGCCGGCTGACTCCCGGTTGACCCAGGCATAGCTCAACACCACCACCACCAGGGTGTTGGTCAACACGGTGAAGAAACTGAAAAAACTCACCAGCCCACCCAGCAAGCTGGCTTCAATGGACCAGCGTGAATAAAGGATCAGGTACTGCTGGATCGCCAACCCCACCCAGCCGGCAAGCGCCGCCGTCGCGACAAAACGCTTCATGGGTTCAGTCCAGCGGGCGTTTGGTGCGCATCAGCTTGACGTACAACCCTTCGACTTTTTCCCGCGCCCAAGGCGTCTTGCGCAGGAAGGTCAGGCTCGACTTGATGCTCGGGTCGCTCTTGAAGCAGCGGATATCAATACGTTCGGCCAAGCCGCTCCATTCGTAATGCTCCACCAGGGTGGTGAGCACGTGTTGCAGGGTCACGCCGTGGAGCGGGTCGTTGCTTGTCGCGGTCATGCCGGGCCTTTTGCAAAAAGAGGAAACACAGCCGCGCACCTTAGCCGACGAGGCGTGCAGGTGGAAGCATCGCATTGAATATAGCCCGCCAGGAAAAGTTCCCCTTCCAGACGAAAAAAGAGATGTTATATTGTAACTATATCTATCAGACGTTTTGCCTAGGAATATCCGATGTCCCTGCCTTCTCTCTGGCGCTTGTCCCCTCTCGCCGCCGCCTTGTTGATCAGCTCACAAGCCTATGCCCTGGAACTGCCCCCCCAAGTCGTTACTGGCAACCCGCTGGGTAGCGAACAATTGGCCTCGCCCACCACTGTGCTGGAAGGTGATGAGCTGACCCTGCAACAAAAAGGCAGCCTCGGCGAAACCCTGAACAAGCAGCCCGGGGTGTCATCGTCGTATTTCGGCCCAGGCGCCAGCCGCCCGATCATTCGCGGCCAGGATGGCGACCGTATTCGCATCCTGCGCAACGGCGTGGGGGCGCTGGATGCGTCGTCGCTGTCCTATGACCACGCGGTGCCGCTGGACCCGATCAATGTCGACCGTATCGAAATCGTGCGCGGCCCCGCAGCACTGCTGTACGGCGGCAGTGCCATCGGTGGCGTGGTCAACACCTTCGACAACCGCATCCCCACCGAGGCCATCGAAGGCATCCACGGTGCGGGGGAACTGCGCTACGGCGGCGCCGACACCACCCGCAGCAGCGCGGGCAAGCTGGAGGCCGGCAACGGCACATTCGCCTTGCACCTGGACGCCAATGCGCGGGAATTCAATGACCTGAAAATCCCCGGTTATGCGCGCAGCCGCCACGCGCCGGAGAGCGAAAACGGCCCCGGCAAAAACGGCCGCCTGGGTAACAGCAACGGACGTCAGGACGGCGGTGCGGTGGGTGGTTCCTACACCTGGGATGATGGTTACGCGGGCCTGTCCTACAGCAACTACGACAGTAATTATGGCTCCCCCGCCGAGCAGGATGTACGCATCCGCATGAAGCAGGATCATTACGCCTTTGCCTCCGAAATCCGCAACCTGCAGGGCCCGTTTACCTCGGTGAAGATCGACGCGGGCTACACCGAGTATCAGCACCGCGAAATTGAAGGCGGCGAAACCGGCACCACCTTCAAGAACAAAGGCTATGAAGCCCGAGTGGAGGCGCGTCACCAGCCCATCGGCCCGTTCGACGGCGTGGTCGGCGCCCAAGTGACCCGCAATGAATTTTCGGCCCTGGGTGAGGAAGCGTTCGTACCGCAGACCGATACCAACGCTGGCGCCCTGTTTATCCTGGAAGAGATGCAAGCCACCGAGCGCTTGAAACTCAGCCTGGGTGCGCGCCTTGAGCACACCAACGTCGACCCGGATGGCAAGGGCAATGCGCGCTTTGCCACTGCGGATAAATCCAACGACTTCACCGCAGGCAGCCTGTCGTCGGGTGCGGTCTACACGCTTACGCCAATCTGGTCGGTGGCCGCGACGCTGGGCTACACCGAGCGCGCCCCGACCTTCTACGAGCTGTATGCCAACGGTGCCCACGTCGCCACCGGCACCTATGAATTGGGCGACGCCAACCTGTCGAAAGAAAAGGCCGTGTCCAGCGACCTGGCCCTGCGTTTTGACAATGGCACCCATAAGGGCAGCTTTGGCGTGTTCTACAGCCGCTTCTCCAACTACATCGGTTTGCTCGGCACTGGCCGCACGTTGAACGACGAGGGTGAAGAGGATGCTGGCGGTATTCCCGAGTACGGCTACTCCGGCGTACGTGCGCGTTTCGCCGGTTTCGAAGCCCAGGATCACTGGAAGCTCGGCGAAGGCGCCTACGGCAAGTTCGCTCTGGAACTGTCGGGCGACTACACCCGCGCCACCAACCTGGACAGCGGCGAAGCCTTGCCGCGCATTGCGCCCCTGCGTTTGAACAGCGGCTTGCTGTGGGAACTGGATCGCTGGCAGGCACGTATCGATGTGGAACATGCTGCGGGCCAAGGGCGCGTGCCGGATAACGAGAGCGGCACCGATGGCTACACCACTTTGGGAGCAAGCGCGGGGTATCGCTTCAACGTCGGTGGCAGCCAGTGGCTGGCGTTCGTCAACGGTGAAAACCTGACCAACCAGACCGTGCGCTACGCCAGCTCGATCCTGCGCGACATCGCACCGGCACCGGGGCGCAGTGTGCAGTTCGGCATCCGCACCACCTTCTGACCAACACCGAAAACCCTTTGTGGGAGCAAGCCCCCTCCCACATTATTAGCCAGCGACTATCTGTCACTGTTACCAAAACTGAAATGATGCATCTTGCGATTCACCCTTTCTCAAAACGCCCCGCCGCATTATCCTTCGCAACAATCTGAAACGCTTCACCTCCCGGTCGCCCCATTTGCCGAATCTCTTCATGCACAAAGACAGCGCTGTCTTGAATCGACCAGCGCCGGGGGGGTTATTGCCCGCCTGTGGATAACCGAGTTATCCACAGAAAAAACCAAAAATAACGATGAACCAAGCCCGAGCCGAATCGTCATCTACAGTGAGTGAAGCACGGGGTTACATAATTCCAACGTAACGGAGAAACACACTATGAGCACTGATGGTGCCTCAAGCCCAAGCCGCCTGTTGCCCAGGCTGCTGGGGGTCTTGCTGCTGATCATGGGGCTGGCCTTGCTGGCCGGCGGCGTCAAGCTGAGTATGCTCGGCGGGTCGCTGTACTACCTGCTGGCCGGTATCGGCATTGCCCTGACCGGCGTGTTGCTGCTGGCTACCCGCCGCGCTGCGCTGGGCCTGTATGCACTGGTGTTGTTCGCCAGCACCGTGTGGGCCCTGTGGGAAGTGGGCCTGGACTGGTGGCAACTGGTGCCGCGCCTGGCCCTGCTGTTCGCCCTGGGCATCGTCATGCTGCTGCCGTGGTTTCGCCGGCCATTGCTGCGTGGCCAAGCCGCGCCGCTGGGCACTGGCGCGCTGAGCGTGGCCGTGGTGCTGGCGGGCGCAACCGCCCTGGCCAGCCAGTTCACCAACCCAGGTGAAATGGTCAAGACCGGCCAACTGGACCGCGACGCGGTACCCGGCATGGCCAACGCCGCACCCTCCCAAGCCGATGGCGACTGGAACTCCTATGGCCGTTCGGCCTTCGGCGACCGTTACTCGCCACTGGCACAGATCACTCCGGAAAACGCCCACAAACTGGTGCCGGCGTGGACCTATCGCACCGGCGATATCCCGGGGCCGAACGATCCGGGTGAAACCACCGCGGAAAACACCCCGCTGAAAGTCAACGGCATGCTCTACGTGTGCACGCCGCACAGCCAGGTGATCGCGCTGGACCCGGACACCGGCAAGGAAATCTGGCGCTTCGATCCGAAGATCAGCAGCCAGGGCGCCGAGAACTTCAAGGGTTGGGCGCACATGACCTGCCGTGGCGTGTCGTATCACGATGACGCCGCCTACGCTTCCGAACAGAGCCCGACTGGCAGCGCTAGCCCGGCTGCGGCACCGACTGCCTGCCCGAAACGCATCTTTGTGCCGACTGCCGACACTCGTCTGATCGCCCTGAACGCCGACACCGGCAAGATGTGCGAAGACTTCGGTGACAAAGGCCAAGTCGACCTGCGCGCCAACATCGGCAGCTTCGCCCCAGGCGGCTACTACTCCACTTCGCCACCGGCCGTGACCAAGAACCTGGTGGTGATCGGCGGTCATGTGACCGATAACGTTTCCATCGACGAGCCTAGCGGTGTGATCCGCGCGTTCGACGTGCACACCGGCAAGCTGGTGTGGAACTGGGACAGCGGCAACCCGGACGACACCACCCCGTTGGCCGAGGGCAAGACCTACACCCGCAACTCGCCGAACATGTGGTCCATGTTCGCCGTAGATGAAAAACTCGGCATGTTGTACCTGCCGATGGGCAACCAGATGCCCGACCAGTACGGCGGCGACCGTACCGATGATTCCGAGAAATACGCAGCGGGCCTGACCGCTCTGGACATCGACACCGGCCACGTGAAGTGGACCTTCCAGTTCACCCACCATGACCTGTGGGACATGGACGTGGGCGGCCAGCCTTCGCTGATCGACATCAAGACTGCTGACGGCGTCAAGCAAGCGGTGATGGCATCGACCAAGCAAGGCAGCATCTACGTGCTGGATCGCAGCAACGGTCAGCCAGTGGTTCCGATCAACGAAATCCCTGTACCGCAAGGCGCAGTGGCTGGTGATCGCACCTCCCCGACCCAACCCAAGTCCGACCTGAACTTCATGCCGCCGCCCCTCAAGGAGCGTGACATGTGGGGCGTGACGCCGTTCGACCAACTGATCTGCCGGATCGACTTCAAGTCGATGCGCTACGACGGCCCATTCACCCCGCCGTCGCTGCAAGGCTCGATCGTGTACCCAGGCAACTTCGGCGTGTTCGACTGGGGCGGCATCTCGGTTGACCCGGTGCGTCAGATCGCGTTCGTGAACCCAAGCTACATGGCGTTCAAATCGAAACTGATCCCGGCAGCCGACATCGCCAAGCAAGGCCCACGCGTCAGCGAAACCGAAGGCGTACAGCCGAACAAAGGCGCGCCGTACGGTGTGATCCTTGAAGCACTGCTGTCGCCGATGGGCCTGCCGTGCCAGGCGCCAGCGTGGGGCTACGTGGCAGCGGTCGACCTGACCAACCACCAGACCATCTGGATGCACAAGAACGGCACCGTGCGTGACAGCTCGCCGGTCCCGATCCCGCTGACCATGGGCGTGCCTAGCCTGGGCGGTACGTTCACCACCGCCGGTGGCGTCGCGTTCCTCAGCGGCACCCTGGACCAGTACCTGCGTGCCTATGACGTGAAAAACGGCAAGCAACTGTGGGAAGGCCGCCTGCCAGCAGGCGCGCAAACCACCCCGATGACCTACACCGGCAAGGACGGCAAGCAATACGTGCTGGTCATGGCCGGCGGTCACGGCTCCCTGGGCACCAAGCAGGGTGACTATGTGATGGCGTTCAAACTGCCGGATTAAGCAGCACCGGCGATAAAAGCAAAGGCGGCTACCTCACAGTAGCCGCCTTTTTTTATATCCGTGTCCTGTACATCAGCCACAGGATGCTAGCGGGTATGGCAAATATCTATCCAAACCTGTCATGGTTGACAGGTTTTAACTGCGCAAAAATGATTTAGCCTCCCGCTCGAGATTGCTTTAGCTCGCGCACCGCTTACGCAATACCTAGGCGCACGGATGAAATTTTAAATGGAGCTTTTCACTATGACGGACCATAGCGCTGTACAACCAAACCTTTGTATCTCGACAAAAATCCTGGAACTGGAACAACTCGACAGTCCAAGTTTAAGAAAGCTGATCAGCGGGCAAGTGCTTGCCATTCGAGTGCCCGACTTCGCCAACGAAAAAACCAGCGCACGGCTGATTCAGAGCATCAGCGAAACCGCCACGCTGGAACAATACAGCCACGAAACCTACGAGGGCGGGCACGTCGTACAGCACTTCTATGGCGTGCATCGCTGGGGCACGCCGTTCAATTCCACCTATGGCAAGGTTGCGGGCAGTGATGCCCAACGCAAGTATTACGCTGACGCTGCCCATATGCGCAGCCTGATCGACCGTATTTGCGCCCCGCAACAACCGCCCATTCAAGACTTGATGGAGCAGTTCCAGAGCATTTGGCCGCAAGGCGCACAAGCCGCTGCATTCCAGGGCCAACCGATGTTCTGCGGGATTATCCGCGCCATGTTTCCCGAGACGGCGCACCTCTCGGAAACGGTTCCCCATGTTGATTGCCTGCCCCTGTCGATCGCGGAACTGGAACACCAATTCAGCGCCAATATTTATCTGGAAACGCCGCCATCAGGCGGAGAGTTGATCATCTGGGATACCGAGGCCTTTGCCTATGCCGAGGTCAAGCGTTTCGAAGGTGCGCAGCTACCCGAGGAGCGCTTGCAAAAGCCGTTGCGTATCCAGCCGCGCAAGAACGAATTGGTGATCATCAATACTCGCCGTCCCCATGCCATTTGCGGATTCGAATCGGGCAAACGTATCAGCATGCAGTCGTTTATCGGCTATACCGCTGGCAAACCGTTTTATTTCTGGTGCTGATACTTTTAACCCTCTTGCAAATGGACATCTTTTTATGACCCCCGAAGAATTCCGTCGCCATGGCTACGCCATGATCGACCTGATCGCAGACTATCGAGAAAACATCGAGCAACGCGGCGTGCAGCCCACCACGGTGCCTGGCGAAATCAAGGCCGCCCTGCCAGCGAGCCCGCCTGACAGCGCCGAACCGTTCGAACAGATCATGGGCGATGTCGAAAAGCTGATCATGCCCGGGCTGCTGCATTGGCAGCATCCGAGTTTTTTCGGCTTCTTCCCTTCCAACGTGGAGCTGTCTTCGGTGCTGGGCGATTGCCTGAGCACTGGCCTGGGTGTGGTGGGCTTGTCCTGGCAATCCAGCCCGGCCCTCACCGAAATCGAAGAAGTGACCACCGATTGGCTGCGCGACATGCTCGGCCTGAGCAGCGCCTGGAGCGGCGTGATCCAGGACTCCGCGTCAACCTCCACCCTGGTGGCCCTCATCAGCGCCAGGGAGCGCAGCTCCGATTACGCGCTGATGCATGACGGCCTGCAAAACAGCGGCGCCCCCCTGATCGTCTACACCTCAGCCCACGCCCATAGCTCGGTCAACAAGGCGGCGATCCTGGCCGGATTCGGCCAGAACCATATCCGCACCATCGCCACCGACCAACACAATGCAATGTCGCCCCAGGCATTGGCGCACGCCATCGAACAGGACCTGGCCGCCGGCAATCGCCCCTGCGTAGTAATTGCTACCACCGGGACCACAGCCGCCATGGCGATCGACCCTCTGGATGCGATTGGCGACCTGACACAACGCCACGGTGTGTGGCTGCATGTGGACTCGGCGATGGCCGGCGCTGCGATGATCCTGCCGGAATGCCGGGCACTGTGGCAGGGCATCGAAAAAGCCGACTCCCTGGTGCTCAACCCGCACAAATGGCTGGGCGCGGCCTTCGATTGCTCGGTGTACTTCGTGCGCGACCCCGAGCATTTGATTCGCATCATGACCACCAACCCGAGCTACTTGCAGTCCAGTGCCGACGGCCAAGTCAGAAACTACCGCGACTGGCGGATTTCATTGGGCAGCCGCTTCCGCGCCCTGAAGCTGTGGTTTCTGATACGCGAACAAGGCGTCAGCGGCTTACAGGCGCGGCTGAGGCGCGACCTGGCCAATGCACGCTGGCTGGCTGAACAGATCGAAAGCAGCGCGCAATGGAAACTGGTGGCCGCGCCAGCCCTGCAAACCCTGTGTATTCGCCATGAACCGCCAGGGCTGAACGGTGAGGCGCTGGATCAGCACACGCGGGCCTGGGCAGAAAAACTCAACCAGTCCGGTCATGCCTATGTCACCCCTGCCCTCCTCGAAGAGCGCTGGATGGTGCGGGTGTCCATCGGTGCATTGGGCACCGAGCGCCAGCATGTCGAACGGTTATGGACGCGGCTGCAAAGCCTGGTCGAGCAAACGTATTCTTAGGTCGACACCCGCGAACGGCGCATCCAGCGCTCGAACGCCATGGCATTCAGTGGCCGGCTGATCAGGTAGCCCTGGGCCGTGTCGCACTGCCAGTGCTTGAGCAGGGTGAGGCTGTGCTCGAACTCCACCCCCTCGGCCACGACCTTGAGGCCCAGGTTGTGGCTCATCTCGATGGTGGAGCGCACGATCACGCCGTCGCCGCTGGTGCTGTCGAGGTTACGTATGAACGACTGGTCGATCTTCAACTCCTGTACCGGCAGGCGCTGCAACTGCGCCAGTGATGAGTAACCGGTACCGAAGTCGTCCACCGACAGGCTGATGCCGCAGCCGCGCAGTTGTTCCAGCACGCTGAGGGCTTGCTGTGGATTGTGCATGATGGCGCTTTCGGTGATTTCGAAAAGCAAATGCTCGGCGCTCACCTCGTATTGGATCAATAGCGCAGTGACGCGAATGGCCAAGTCGTCATCGACCAGGTCGTTCACCGAGATATTCACCGACAGTTGAATCACCAGGCCACGCAGCGCCCATTCGGCAATCTGGCGGATGGCCTCTTCAATCACCCATAAGGTCAGGGGCCCCATGCTGCCGGTGCGTTCGGCCAGGGGAATGAATTCTGTGGGCGACACTTGCCCAAGGGTCGGGTGTTGCCAGCGCAACAAGGCTTCGGCCTGGCCCACATGGCCGTGCTTGAGGTCGAGCTTGGGCTGATAGCACAGGAACAACTCGCCTTCGACCACCGCCCGGCGCAGATCGCGGATCAGGGTAATCTGGCGTTGGTGAGCGAGGTCGCGATCAGGCTGGTAGATCTGCAAATGCCCCGGCATGGTGGCCGCGTCATGCCGAGCGATGGCGGCGCGGTTGATCAGTTCCTCGACCTGCTGACCGTCTGCGGGATACGCGGCAATACCGATGCTCACTTCATGACGCACTTCATCGTTACCGATGCGCTGGGGTTCGGTCAGCAGCCCGTATACGCGGTCGGCACGGGCGACGGCGGAGTCGATTTCGGTGTTTTCCAGCAACAGCAGAAACTCACTGCCGGCAATGCGCGCGGCGGTGTCGCTGGCCAGCAGACTCATGGACAGGCAGCGGCTGGCTTCGCACAACATTTCTTCCACACCCTGGGGGCCGAAGCCTTCGTTGATGACCCGATAGTTTTCAATCCCCAGGTACAGCAACACCACCGGCCGCCGCGCACTGATCGCACTGCCCAGACGCTCCATGGCCAGGGCGCGATTGGGCAGGCCGGTGAGCGCATCATGCAAAGCGTTATGGGCCAACTGTCGTTCGCGCACGGCGATGCCGCTTTGCATGGCATTGAAAGCGCGGGCCAAGAGGCCGAACTCATCGTGGCTGCGCACCCGCACCGGCGTGTGGTAGTCACCGGCGCCGATCCGCTCAGCGGCCCGCACCAATGCATTGAGCGGGCGTGATACACGCCGCGCAAGAAATAACGCCGCCCCCAGCGAGACCAACAGCACCGCCACGGCAATCACCAGAAACTGCCGGTCCAGCGGTGCGAAGGATTCCAGGGCGTGGTCCAGCGGGCTTTGCAGCAACACGCGCACTTCATCGCCTTCGCCGCTATTGGCCAAGGGCAACACCTGGCTGAGCACGCGCTGGCCATGGAACCCTTGGACCCGCGCCTGCGGATCGATTGACGTACCCAGCAGCAGGTCGATAACGCTCGGGCGCAAACTGCCCGGCTGGGTCGTGAAGAGCTGGCCGACATGGCCGCCTTGTACGCTGAGAAACGACACCTCAAGGTTGCTCATGGAGCGCAACTCATGGGCAAATTGCGTATCCATGGGAAAGCCCATGATCACTCGGGCGATGGGCGCGGGTTCAAGGACTTCCTTCTGCACCAGCAAGTAGGGGCGCCCAGCCATGGCGACGATCAGCATTTGCTGGCCGCTGCGGCGCGCGCTGCGCAATGCATTGGCATAAGGGAACGCCTCCCCTTGCGTCATCGCCAGCAAGGTACTGACCATGACCCTGTCATCCAGGCCCAACACGAACACTTCGCTGGAATTGACCCCCGTACCGTGGCGTCCCAGGGCCTCCAGGATCGGCACAGTTGCGCCACCGGCCACGGCCTGCTTGAACGGGCCATCGATGGTGAGCCAGTCCAACCCATATTGCAGGCGGCGGCCGCGCAGGTCCAACAAGCGCTCGAACACCTGCCGCCCAGTGTCCAACTGCACCTGGGCCTGGTTCTCCACGGCGCGGGTAGTAGCGGCCTTGACGGCGAAATACGTGGCCGCCACGACCACCAGCAACAACAGCGCCAGTACTCCGGCAATCCGGGTTTGAAAGGTGTGACGCCACTGCAATGCCGCACCCGCCGGCCGCGCTCGGCGTTCTGTGCGGTGCGTTGCGTCTCTCATATGCATCCCTGCCGGTTGCTGAGCTGGCGTCAAAAAAACGTCCATCCTTAAAGAGAATTTTGTTTAGGCTAGATTAGCTTGGACAAGGCATAAGTAAACCCAATAAATACGGCACCGCTAGCGTCATATTATTGACTAAAGCACTGAGACAGCGTCATTTTGGTAATTTCATGCAATATGTTGCTATCTCACCCCCACCATTGAAACCACCGCTCCCCCGCCCCATCTAACCTGCATACTCCCTTATGCAGGTGCCCCATGAGCGACCAGCAAGACGTCCCTGATTACGACCTCAACGATTACGCCGACCCCGAAAACGCAGAAACCTCCTCGTCCAACACCGGCCTGGCGCTTCCTGGGCAGAACCTGCCGGACAAGGTCTATATCATCCCGATCCACAACCGGCCGTTTTTCCCGGCGCAAGTGCTGCCGGTGATCGTCAATGAAGAGCCGTGGGCTGAGACCCTGGAGCTGGTGAGCAAATCCGACCACCACTCCCTTGCCCTGTTTTTCATGGACACGCCACCAGAAGACCCGCGGCACTTCGACACCTCGGCCCTGCCGCTGTACGGCACCCTGGTCAAGGTGCACCACGCCAGCCGCGAGAACGGCAAGCTGCAATTCGTGGCCCAGGGCCTGACCCGTGTGCGCATCAAAACCTGGCTCAAGCACCATCGCCCACCGTACCTGGTGGAGGTCGAATACCCGCATCAGCCCAGCGAGCCCACCGACGAGGTCAAGGCCTACGGCATGGCGTTGATCAATGCGATCAAGGAACTGCTGCCGCTCAACCCGCTGTACAGCGAAGAGTTGAAGAACTACCTCAACCGCTTCAGCCCCAACGACCCGTCGCCGCTCACCGACTTCGCCGCCGCCCTCACCTCGGCGACAGGTAATGAGCTGCAGGAAGTGCTGGACTGCGTACCCATGCTCAAGCGCATGGAAAAAGTGCTGCCGATGCTGCGCAAAGAGGTCGAAGTGGCGCGGCTGCAAAAAGAACTGTCTGCCGAAGTGAACCGCAAGATCGGCGAGCACCAGCGCGAATTCTTCCTCAAGGAACAGCTCAAGGTCATCCAGCAGGAGCTGGGCCTCACCAAGGACGACCGCAGTGCGGACGTCGAGCAGTTCGAGCAGCGCCTGGAAGGCAAGGTGCTGCCGGCCCAGGCGAAAAAACGCATTGATGAAGAATTGAACAAACTGTCGATCCTTGAGACGGGCTCGCCGGAATACGCCGTCACGCGCAACTACCTGGACTGGGCTACCTCGGTGCCGTGGGGCGTATACGGCGCGGATAAGCTCGACCTCAAACACGCGCGCAAGGTGCTGGACAAGCACCATGCGGGCCTGGATGACATCAAGAGTCGCATCCTCGAATTCCTCGCGGTGGGCGCCTATAAAGGCGAAGTCGCCGGCTCCATCGTGCTGCTCGTGGGCCCGCCGGGCGTGGGCAAGACCAGCGTGGGCAAATCCATTGCCGAGTCCCTGGGCCGACCGTTCTACCGTTTCAGCGTCGGCGGTATGCGCGACGAGGCCGAGATCAAGGGCCATCGCCGCACCTACATCGGCGCCCTGCCCGGCAAGCTGGTGCAGGCACTGAAAGACGTGGAAGTCATGAACCCGGTGATCATGCTCGACGAGATCGACAAGATGGGCCAGAGCTTCCAGGGCGACCCGGCATCGGCGCTGCTGGAAACCCTGGACCCGGAGCAGAACGTCGAATTTCTCGACCACTACCTGGACCTGCGCCTGGACCTGTCCAAAGTGCTGTTCGTGTGCACCGCCAACACCCTGGACTCGATTCCTGGCCCGTTGCTGGACCGCATGGAAGTGATTCGCCTGTCGGGCTATATCACCGAAGAAAAAGTCGCCATCGCCAAGCGCCACCTGTGGCCCAAACAGCTGGAAAAAGCCGGCGTCGCGAAAAACAGCCTGACCATCAGCGACGGCGCGCTGCGTGCGTTGATCGACGGTTATGCGCGGGAAGCCGGGGTGCGTCAGCTGGAGAAACAACTGGGCAAACTGGTGCGCAAGGCGGTGGTCAAGCTGCTGGATGAGCCCGACAGCGTGATCAAGATCGGCAACAAGGACCTGGAAAGCTCCCTGGGGATGCCGGTATTCCGTAACGAGCAGGTGCTGTCCGGCACCGGCGTGATCACCGGCCTGGCCTGGACCAGCATGGGCGGCGCCACTTTGCCGATTGAAGCAACGCGTATCCACACGCTCAATCGCGGCTTCAAGCTCACCGGGCAGTTGGGTGAAGTGATGAAGGAATCCGCCGAAATCGCCTACAGCTACATCAGCTCGAACCTGAAGTCGTTTGGCGGTGATCCGAAGTTCTTCGACGAAGCCTTCGTTCACTTGCACGTGCCGGAAGGCGCCACGCCGAAAGACGGCCCGAGTGCGGGTGTGACCATGGCCAGTGCGCTGCTGTCGCTGGCACGCAACCAGCCGCCAAAGAAAGGCGTGGCCATGACCGGCGAACTGACCTTGACCGGGCATGTGCTGCCGATTGGCGGGGTGCGTGAAAAGGTGATTGCGGCGCGGCGCCAGAAGATCCACGAGCTGATCCTGCCGGAGCCCAACCGTGGCAGCTTTGAAGAGCTGCCGGAGTACCTGAAGGAAGGCATGACAGTGCACTTCGCCAAGCGCTTTGCGGATGTGGCGAAGGTGCTGTTCTGATAGAGCTCTAGCGCCTGAACCGGCCTCATCGGGGGCAAGCCCCCTCCCACAGGGAACCGGCGTCGTGAATGACAACGCGGTCAAATGTGGGAGGGGGCTTGCCCCCGATGGCGTGAGTGGCCGCGACACATATCCTGCCTCATCTTCGGTTATGCTCGCCCTTCGTCGTGTATAAACGGAGCCTCCATGACCGCTGCCCGCCTGCTTCTCCCCTTGAGCCTTGCCCTGTTGGCCGCGTGCGCCAGTGCACCGAAGCAAAACGTCACCGTGGACAACCAGAGCGCCTGCCCGCTCCAGCTTAAAACCAATCAAAACCTGATCCTCACCTTGCCCAGCAATCCCACCACCGGCTACCGCTGGGCCATCCAGGATTCGGCTGGCGGTGTTCTGCGCGCATTAAGCCCCGAGGTCTATAGCAGCACCGAATCCGGTGTGATCGGCGGCGGTGGTCAATCGACCTGGCGCTTCCAGGCATTCGCCCCAGGGCAAGGCCGTTTGCGCCTGACCTCCCAGCAACCCTGGGAGCCGGAAGCCGAACCTGTCGAAACCTTTGACTGCGCCATTACGGTGAACTGATATGCCTTGGCTGATCCTTGCCTTGATGGGCGCCGGTACCTTTATCTACGGCCTGGCGACTCACGCGACGCTGCTGTGCCTGCTGGTCAAGCCACTGCCGGTTCTGGCGCTGCTGGGTTGGCTGCATGACGCACCGCCTACCGACTATCGACGCTGGATCAGCCTGGGGTTGATTTTTTCCGTGGTGGGCGACGTATTGCTCGCCTGGCCGGGGGACCTGTTTATCTTTGGCCTGGGCGCATTTCTGTTTGCGCATCTGGCTTACCTCAAAGCCTATTTCAGCGACTGTCGGCGCCTGGCAATAGTACCGCTGGTGCTGGCCCTGGCTGTCGGGGCGATCCTGCTGGGCATCCTGATCTCCCACGGTTTAGGCGAGTTGCTGATACCGGTGGTGGTTTACGCGCTGGTGATCAGCGCCATGCTCTGGCGTGCATTGGCAAGGTTGGGCAGCGCGGTGCCGCAACGCTCGGCACTGCTGGCGGCAGCGGGTGCGGTGTCGTTTGTGTTTTCCGATACGTTGATCGGTATCAACCGGTTTGTATTGGCCTTCGATGCGGCGCCCTATTTGTTGATCGCCACTTATTGGCTCGGGCAATGGGGCATCACCGCCTCAGCTTTCCATCAGACAACCCGCGCATCCGACGACCAACTTGGCTAAAATGCCGGCCTTTCCCCCTCGTCGCCGGAACAACCGTGAGCAAAGAACCCGATCGCCTATTCGCCCAGCCCCTGCCCCAGGTGCCGGACTTCGCCTTTAACGAGGATGTGGTGCGGGTGTTCCCGGACATGATCAAACGCTCGGTACCGGGCTACCCGACCATCGTCGAGAACCTCGGCGTGCTGGCCGCGCAATTTGCCCAGCCGGGTAGCGTGCTGTATGACCTGGGCTCGTCCCTGGGTGCCGTGACCCAAGCCCTGCGTCGCCATGTGCGCACCGATGGCTGCCGGGTGATCGCGGTGGACAACTCGGCGGCGATGGTCGAACGTTGCCGCGAATACCTCAACGGCCAGGACTCGATGTTCCAGGAGTTGCTGCCGGTCGAGGTGATCGAGGGCGATATCCTCGCGTTGCAATTTCAGCCCGCCTCGGTAGTAGCGCTGAACTTCACCCTGCAATTTATCGCCCCTGACGAACGTTTGGCGTTGCTCGGGCGTATCCGCCAATCGCTGCTGCCGGGCGGGGCGTTGATCCTCTCGGAAAAGCTGCGCTTTAACGATGTTGAAGAACACGCACTGCTGACCGACCTGCATATCGCGTTCAAACGCGCCAACGGCTACAGCGAACTGGAAATCGCCCAGAAGCGCAGCGCCATCGAAAACGTCATGAAACCCGACAGCCTCGAAGAACACCGCGAACGCCTGCTGGCGGCCGGGTTCTCGAAAGTCGTGCCGTGGTTCCAGTGTCTTAACTTTGCCTCGTTGATTGCCTTGCCATGATTGATTTATCCCCCCTCGCCCGCCATCTGGTCGGCACTCCTTTGGCCGTTTGGGCCCAGGGCCTGCAAGCGCAGCTCGACAGCAAGATGGAAAAAGGTCACGGCGACCTCGAGCGTTGGCAGAGTGCTTTGGACGCACTGCCGAAGATCCAGCCCAACGAAGTCGACCTGTTGAACGGCCTGATGCTGGACACCGATTGCGACGACGAAACCCGCGCCCGGATGCACTCGGCACTGATGGGGCTGAGCCCATGGCGCAAAGGCCCGTTCCACCTGTTCGGCGTGCATGTGGACACCGAATGGCGTTCGGACTGGAAGTGGTCGCGGGTTGCGCCGCACTTGAACTTGAAGGGCAAACGCATCCTCGATGTGGGCTGCGGCAACGGTTACTACATGTGGCGAATGCTCGGCGCGGGCGCCGACAGTGTGATTGGCGTGGACCCCAACTGGCTGTTCTTCTGCCAGTTCCAGGCAGTGCAACGTTATCTGTCTGAGCCCAAAGCCTGGCACCTGCCGTTCCCGTTCGAAGACTTGCCGGCGAACCTGGAAGGCTTCGACACGGTGTTCTCCATGGGCGTGTTCTACCATCGCCGCTCGCCGATCGAGCACTTGCTGGCGCTCAAGGACACCCTGGTCAAGGGCGGCGAACTGGTCCTGGAAACCCTGGTGGTGGAAGGCGATCAGCAGCAGGTGCTGGTGCCGGAAGACCGTTATGCACAGATGCGTAACGTGTGGTTCCTACCCTCGGTGCCGGCGTTGATGTTGTGGCTGCGCCGTGCAGGCTTCAGTGAGGTGCGGTGCGTGGATGTGAGCGTGACCACGGTTGAGGAACAGCGTGGAACAGAGTGGATGAAATATCAGTCGCTCAGTGACTTCCTCGACCCCGAAGATCACAGCAAGACCATCGAAGGGCTGCCGGCGCCGATGCGGGCGGTGATCATCGCCAAAAAGTAACCCCGATCTCCCTGAAGAAACACAGGGCCAAATGTGGGAGGGGGCTTGCTCCCGATAGCAGAGTGTCAGCCACCACATTTATGGCTGATACACCGCTATCGGGAGCAAGCCCCCTCCCACATTTTTTGTTCTCAGTGTTCTTTAGAGTGCTGGTTTAGCCCGGCGAGCCTTGAAGAACTCGCTCAACACCGTGCCGCACTCCTCGGCCAGCACGCCGCCTTCAAACAGTACCTTATGGTTGAGAAAGCCCTGGGTAAAAAACTGCCCCTGGCTTTGCACAATCCCGGCCTTGGGCTCCAGTGCGCCATACACCACCCTTGCGATGCGTGAATGCACGATCAACCCGGCGCACATGCTGCACGGTTCCAGGGTCACATACAGCGTGCTGCCCACCAGGCGATAGTTGCTGATGGCTTGCGCAGCGGCACGGATCGCGACCATTTCGGCATGGGCGCTGGGGTCGTTGCCGCTGATCGGGCAATTGAAACCGCGGCCGATGATTGCACCATCCTGCACCAGCACCGCGCCCACCGGCACTTCGCCCAGTGCGGCGCCTTGGGCGGCCAGGGCGAGGGCTTCGCGCATAAAGTCCTGGTCGCGGCTGCGGTCGATAATCGCGCCGGGGCGAATCTGGCGCATCACGCCACCTCGATAGCGGCCATCAGGCCGGTTTCCATATGGTCGATCACGTGGCAATGGAACATCCACACTCCCGGGTTATCCGCCACCAGCGCCACACGGGCGCGTTCGTTCTTGCCCAGCAGGTAGGTGTCGGTGAAATACGGGATGACCTTGTGGCGGTTCGACGCAATCACCTTGAAGCTCATGCCATGCAGGTGGATCGGGTGCTGGTACTGGGTCATGTTCTTCAATTCAAAGATGTAGCTCTTGCCCTTTTCAAGCCTGGCAATCGGGCGGTCGGCACAGGTCTTGTCGGTGATGTCCCAGGCCTGCCCGTTGATCTGCCACAGGCTGGGTGGCTTACCGTTTTCGACATTGACCGACACCGAACCGACCCATTCGAAATTGAAGTTGAGTTTCTCGGCATTGGCCAGGTCCGGCTCGGCAACCGGGTTGGCCGGCAATGCCGGTGGCCACTGGGTAGGCGCATCGGTGTTGGCCACCGAACGGAAGGTGCCCAGGCGCACCGGGCCGTTGCGGATCGACAATTCTTCACCCGCCGGCGGGGCCTTGATTGCCAGACAGATGCGCATCCCTGGGCCCAGCCAGTATTCCTTGCCCAGCGGGCGCGGCTCGATGGGGTTGCCGTCCAACGCGTAGATCTGCGCTTCGACGCCGGGGATGTTGAGGCGATAGGTCAGGGTGTTGTCGAGGTTGAGCAAGCGCACGCGAGTGATTTGCCCAGCGGGCAGGTCGATGACCGCCTGGGGCACGCCGTTGATGGTGGAGAGGCGCCCTGCAGTGCCGCCCCGCGCCGCTTCACGGGGGATACTGAACTCGACAAACGCACCTTCTTCGTCGATGTGCCAGTTCTTCAGGCTCAAGGTACGTTCGTATTTGAAACCGGTGGGTTCGCGCTCTTCCACAATCAATGGGCCGACCAGGCCACGGCCAAGTTCTTCGCTGCTGCTTACGTGGGGGTGATACCAGTAGCTGCCGGCATCGGGCACGCGAAATTGGTAGTCGAAATATTCCCCAGGCAGCACCGGCAATTGCGAAACGTAGGGGACGCCGTCCATTTCCAGCGGCAGGCGGATGCCGTGCCAGTGGATGGTAGTGGCGACCGGCAGGTGATTGATGAAACGTACCCGCAGCCATTCGCCCTGGCGCACGCGCAACTCGGTGCCAGGCGCCGAAGGGCCGAATGCCCAGGCTTGGGTCTTGTGCCCCGGTACCAGTTCCACGTCCAGGGGCGCGGCAATCAGTTGGTAGTCGCTTCCTGCGTTGGCATCGGCGACCTTGCCCAGCCAGTAACGATAGGCGCCACCGGCGCCCACACCGACGACTGCCAGGCCGGCAAGGCCACCGAGGATCTGTCGACGGGAAAACGATTGGGACACAGCAACCTCACGTATCTGCCGCAGGCCAAGGCCCGCAAAGGGCAGATACGATACACCTGCGTCGCCTAAACAGTAAGGCTTCGCATTGCCGCATGGCGCAATTGTGGATGTCGATAAAGATCAACATGTGGGAGGGGGCTTGCTCCCGATGGCGGTGGGTCAGCTAAAAACATGCTGACTGACACACTGCTATCGGGAGCAAGCCCCCTCCCACATTGTGAACTTCATTGTGGCTTATATTGTGTTTGCTCAGGTCCTGGCAGCCGCCAGAATCAAGGCTTTCATCTCGGCAACCGCACCCTTGAAACCGACGAACAGCGCATGGGCCACCAGTGCATGGCCGATGTTCAGCTCGTTGATGCCCTTGATCGCCGCCACAGCTTCGACGTTGTGGTAGTGCAAGCCATGGCCGGCATTGACGATCAAGCCTTCGTTGAGCCCGCAGTTCACGCCGTCGATGATGCGTTGCAGCTCGTCGGCCACTTCGGTCGGGGTGGTGGCGTCGGCGTAACGGCCAGTGTGCAATTCGATGGCCGGGGCACCGACCCGGCGCGAGGCTTCGATCTGGCGCTCGTCGGCGTCAATGAACAACGAGACTTCACTGCCGATCTTCGACAGGCGCTCCACCGCGGCCTTGATCCGCGCTTCCTGGCCGGCGACGTCGAGGCCGCCCTCGGTGGTCAGCTCCTGGCGGGTTTCGGGCACCAGGCAGATATGCGCCGGGCGAATGCGCTCGGCAAACGCCATCATTTCTTCGGTGACGCCCATTTCGAAGTTCATGCGCGTTTGCAGCACGTCCTTGAGCAGCAGCACATCACGCTCCTGGATGTGGCGGCGGTCTTCGCGCAGGTGCACGGTAATGCCGTCGGCGCCCGCTTCTTCGGCGTCCAGCGCGGCCTTGACCGGGTCAGGGTAACGGGTGCCCCGGGCCTGGCGCAGGGTGGCGACGTGGTCGATGTTGACGCCAAGAAGAATGCGATTGCTGGTGGTCACGGAAGCGCTCCTGAAAAGGGAAAGAATCGGTGCACAGCATACACGGGGACGTCAGGGCTTTCGAAACAACTCGCGACTGACCAGCGGTCGCCCGCCCAGGTGCACGGCAAGGGCCTGGCGCATCAGGCGCTTGGCGGCGGACAAGGCGCCCGGCGCGCTCCAGTCCGCGTCGCTCATGGCCAGCAGTTCGCTGCCCTGGAACAGCCCCGGCTGCAACAGGTACACGCGCTCAAGGCCCGCATCCACTTGCAGGCGGTACATGCCGTCGGCGGCGACGGGATCGCCGTGCAGGTCGTTGTGCAATTCAAAGCCATAGCCCAGGTCGTCGAGCAAGCGCCATTCGAAGGCGCGCAGCAGCGGTTCCAGGGGGCGCCCTTCAGCCAGGGCCAGCAGCGTCGCGGCGTAGTGATCGAAGACTGCCGGGTGCGGGTCTTCGGCGGGTAACAGCCGGATCAGCAGTTCATTGAGGTAAAGGCCGCTGAACAGTGCATCGCCGTTAAGCCAGGCAGAGGTGCCGACGCTTTCCAGGCGGCCGACGTTTTTCAACTCGCCCTTACCGCGAAACTCCACATCCAGGGCCACGAAGGGCCGCGCCAAGGTACCTGCCTTGCCCCGTGCGCTGCGCAGCACCGCACGCAGGCGGCCTTGAGGCGTGAGGAAGTCCACCAGCGCGCTGGTCTCGCGGTAGGCGCGGCTGTGCAGCACGTAGGCGAGTTGGCTGGGAGGTGGGGATTGAGACATGGGAACTCACTGCTGGAATGCAATTTTTAAAACCACACAACCTAATGTGGGAGGGGGCTTGCTCCCGATGGCGGTGGGTCAGTTAAACAAATAAGTGACTGACCCTCCGCTATCGGGAGCAAGCCCCCTCCCACATTTTTTCAGACCTGCGGTGTTCTTAAAGGTCGCCATAGCCCAGTGAGCGCAACGCACGCTCATCATCTGACCAGCCACCCTTAACCTTCACCCACAGGTTAAGCATGATCTTGGAGTCGAACAGCAGCTCCATGTCCTTGCGCGCTTCGGTGCCGATGCGCTTGATGCGCTCGCCTTTGTCGCCAATGATGATTTTCTTCTGGCCGTCACGCTCGACGAGGATCAGCGCATGGATATGCAAGGTCTTGCCCTGCTGCTTGAACTCTTCGATCTCGACGGTGATCTGGTACGGCAGCTCGGCACCCATCTGGCGCATGATTTTCTCGCGTACCAGCTCGGCGGCGAGGAAGCGGCTGCTGCGGTCGGTGATCTGGTCTTCCGGGAAGAAATGCTCGTTTTCCGGCAGGTAACCGGCGATCACGCGCTCCAGGGCTTCGAGGTTGTGGCCGTGCTGGGCCGAGATCGGCATGATCTGGGCGTTCGGCAGTTGTTCCTGCAACCAGGTCAGGTGCGGCATCAGCTCGGCTTTGTCTTCGATGCGGTCGGTCTTGTTCAACGCGACGATCAAGGGGCCGGTGACGTACTGCACGCGCTCGAGAACCATCTGATCTTCGTCGGTCCACTTGGTGCGGTCGACCACGAAGATCACCACGTCGACGTCTTTCAACGCCGCCGAAGCAGTCTTGTTCATGTAGCGGTTCAGGGCTTTCTCACCGCCTTTGTGCATGCCCGGGGTATCGACATACACCGCTTGCACGTTGCCTTCGGTCTTGATGCCCAGCATGTTGTGGCGAGTGGTCTGGGGCTTGCGCGAAGTGATCGCGAGCTTCTGGCCGAGGATGTGGTTGAGCAGCGTGGACTTGCCCACGTTCGGGCGGCCGACGATGGCAACATAGCCACAGCGTGTTGCGGTTGAATCAGTCATGGCCATTCTCCACGCCCAGGGCAATCAGTGCTGCAGCGGCCGCTACCTGTTCGGCAATGCGACGGCTCACACCCTGACCTCGGCTTTTTTCGTTCAATAAGGTGATTTCACACTCCACGAAGAACACGCGGCAATGGGGCTCACCCTGGATATCCACCACTTCGTAGCGTGGCAGTTCGCAACCGCGGGACTGCAGGTATTCCTGCAGGCGGGTCTTGGGATCTTTGTTGGTGTCGACCAGCGTCAGGCTTTCGATTTCAGAAGCCAGCCAGGCGACCACGCGCTCCTTGGCCGTCTCCATCCCTGCATCGAGGTAGATCGCGCCGATCAAGGCTTCCAGGGCATCGGCCAGAATCGATTCGCGACGGAAACCGCCGCTTTTCAACTCACCGGACCCCAACCGCAGGTACTCGCCCAGGCCGAAACCTCGGGCCAGCACGGCCAGGGTCTCGCCTTTCACAAGGCGCGCCCGCAGGCGCGAAAGCTGGCCTTCGCGCGCTTGAGGAAAACGCTCGAACAGCGCCTCACCGGCGGCAAAATTGAGGATGGCATCACCGAGGAATTCCAGGCGCTCGTTATTGCGCCCTGCAAAGCTGCGGTGTGTGAGGGCAAGGACCATCAATTCGGGGTCCTTGAAGGTGTAGCCGAGCTGGCGCTCGAGACGACTTAGAGAAACGGTCACGGTTTATCCATATCTAGTTGGTGGCACCGGCGGCCATCGACGATTGACGCAGTGTTCAAATTCACATCCTGATTGGTGCTGCATGGGGCCGGACGGTTAATTGTCCAAACCCCAGAAAAGCATTCGGCGCTGTGTTCACAGCGCCGCCTGTATTACTTGATCAGCCCGACCCGCGAGAAGTTCGGCAGGTGGCTGAGCTTGGGCTCCGGCCAACTCATCCAGACCGCGAAGGCTTTGCCGACGATGTTCTCGTCGGGCACCATGCCCAGCAGGTCCTTGGGAATATTGGGGTCATCCCAGTAACGGCTGTCATTGGAGTTGTCGCGGTTGTCGCCCATCATGAAGTAGTGCCCGGCGGGTACTTTCCACTGGCCATCAGGCATTGCGCGGTAGCGGCTCATTTCCTTGCGGATCTCGTGCTCTACCGCACCGAGTTTTTCCTGGTACAACTCGGCGCTGCCCAGGGTGTTCGGCTCGGCGCCCAGCAGCTTCTCGGCCACCGATTCACCGTTGATGAACAGGCGCTTGTCGCTGGTGTAGCGCACCACGTCGCCCGGCAGGCCGACTACACGCTTGATGTAGTTGACGTTGGGGTCGCTCGGGTAGCGGAATACCATCACATCGCCGCGCTGCGGGTCACCGACCTCGATGACTTTCTTGTCGATCACCGGCAAGCGGATCCCGTAGGAAAACTTGTTCACCAGGATAAAGTCGCCCACGTCCAGGGTCGGCTTCATCGACCCGGAAGGGATCTGGAACGGCTCCACCAGGAACGAACGCAGCACCAGCACGATGAACAACACCGGGAAGAACGACTTGCCGTATTCAACCAGCAAGGGCTCTTTGTTCAGCTTCTCGATCACCACCGCATCGGGCTGGCTGACGCTGCCCTGATAGGAAGCAATGGCCGACCGCCGACGCGGGGCGAAGAACACCAGATCGAGCAACGCCAGGAGGCCGCAAACGGCGACGGCGATAACCAGCAACAGCGGGAAATTTAGTGACATAGGACCTAACTATCCAACCTGAGCACCGCAAGGAAGGCTTCTTGTGGAACTTCCACGTTACCTACTTGCTTCATGCGTTTTTTACCGGCCTTTTGCTTCTCAAGCAGCTTGCGCTTACGGCTTACGTCACCGCCGTAGCATTTGGCCAGTACGTTCTTTCTGAGAGCCTTGACGGAAGTCCGTGCAATGATCTGCCCGCCAATGGCGGCCTGGATCGCAACGTCGAACATCTGGCGCGGAATCAGTTCTTTCATCTTCTCGGTCAGTTGGCGACCTTTGTAGTGCGCGTTGTCCTTGTGCACGATCAGTGCCAGGGCATCTACCTTGTCGCCGTTGATCAGCACATCCAGTTTCACCAGATTAGCCGATTGGTAACGATCGAAATGGTAATCCAGCGAAGCATAGCCGCGACTGGTGGATTTGAGACGGTCGAAGAAGTCCAGGACCACTTCGTTCATCGGCATATCGTAGGTCACTTGCACCTGGGTACCGAGGAACAGCATGTCGCGCTGTACGCCACGCTTCTCGATACACAGGGTGATGACGTTGCCCAGGTGCTCCTGCGGGACCAGGATATTGGCCCGCACGATTGGCTCACGCATGTCTTCGATGGCCGACAGATCCGGAAGCTTGGACGGGTTGTCGACGTAAATCGTTTCACCGGTTTTGAGCAACAGCTCGAAAATAACGGTCGGCGCCGTGGTGATCAGGTCCAGGTCGTACTCGCGCTCAAGACGCTCCTGGATGATTTCCATGTGCAGCATGCCCAGGAACCCGCAGCGGAAGCCGAAGCCCAGGGCGTCGGAGCTTTCCGGGGTGTACTGCAACGACGAGTCGTTGAGGGTCAGCTTTTGCAGCGCTTCGCGAAAATCCTCGAAGTCGTCGGAGCTGACCGGGAACAGGCCGGCGTAGACCTGTGGCTGGATACGCTTGAAGCCGGGCAGTACGTCGACGTCGGGCGTGGAGCTCAGGGTCAGGGTGTCACCCACCGGTGCACCGTGGATGTCCTTGATACCGGCGATGATGAAGCCTACTTCACCGGCTTTCAGATCAGTGGTGGCGGTGTGCTTGGGGTTGAATACACCGACGCTGTCCACCAGGTGGATCTTGCCGGTGGACTTGACCAGGATCTTGTCGCCCTTCTTCACACGGCCATGGCGCACGCGGACCAGGGAGACAACGCCCAGGTAGTTGTCGAACCAGGAGTCAATGATCAACGCTTGCAGCGGATCTTCGTAGTTGCCGGTCGGCGCGGGAATGGTGTGCACCAGACGCTCGAGTACTTCGTCGACACCCAGGCCGGTCTTGGCGCTGCAGGTGACGGCGTCGGTGGCGTCGATGCCGATGATCTTCTCGATCTCTTCCTTGACACGCTCAGGCTCGGCCTGGGGCAGGTCGATCTTGTTGAGCACGGGCATGACTTCCAGGCCCTGCTCGATCGCGGTGTAGCAGTTGGCAACCGACTGCGCCTCGACGCCCTGGCCGGCGTCGACTACCAGCAAGGCACCTTCACAGGCCGCAAGCGAACGGCTGACTTCATAGGTGAAGTCGACGTGGCCCGGGGTGTCAATGAAGTTCAGCTGGTAGGTGATGCCGTCTTTGGCCTTGTAATACAGAGTAACGCTGTGGGCCTTGATGGTGATCCCGCGTTCGCGTTCGAGGTCCATGGAGTCCAGTACCTGGGCTTCCATTTCACGCTCGGCAAGGCCGCCGCACATCTGGATGAATCGATCGGCCAGCGTCGACTTGCCATGGTCAATGTGGGCGATGATGGAGAAATTGCGGATATGACTCAAATCACTCACGGATCAACACTCAAAAAGGCTGCAGGCAGATTGCCCGCTGAAAAATAGCCGGGAATTGTACCTGATGCTCAGGCCAGACGTCATCTTTGCTGACCAGAACAAAAATGCCCCACTCACGAGAGCGGGGCATTTTTTGTGCATAAGCGCAGCTTCAACCGGCCCGACGCAGCAGCCAGAACCCGGCCACGGCGCAGATGGCCGTCGGCACCAGCACCGCAAACAGCGGCGAGAAACCGAACACCAGGCTCGACGGCCCGAGCAGATCCTGGGCGATGCGGAAGGTAAAGCCCACCAGCACGCCGGTAAATACCCGCTGGCCCAGGGTTACGGAGCGCAACGGCCCGAAGATGAAGGAGATCGCCATCAACACCAACGCGGCGGTTACCACCGGCTGCAGGACTTTCACCCAGAACGCCAACCAGTAGCGGCCGTTGTTCAGGCCCTGGTCCTTGAGGTAATGGATGTAGCTCCACAACCCCGAGATCGGCAGCGCTTCGGGGACCATCACCACGGTGTTGAGCAGTTCCGGCTTCAGGGCGATATCCCACTGCTCGGTCGGTGCATTGACCACTTCGGTGCTGGCCTTGGTGCCCTGGCCCACATTGCGGAAGTAGGTGGTGGTGACGTCGCTCAGTTGCCATTGCTCGGCATTGTATTGCGCGCGCTTGGCGAAGCTGGAGGACAGCATGTGCCGCTCTTTATCGAAGGTATAGCGCGTGACACCGATCAACAGGCCGCCTGGCTGCACGGCGTTGATGTGGATGAACTCATCACCCTGGCGGTGCCACAGGCCGTGCTTGGCGCTTTGCGCATCGCCCGAGCCTTGGGCCAGGGCGCGATTGGCCTGGGCAGTGGCTTCGGCCGGGGGCGCTACGTATTCACCGATCAGCACGCTGCACGCCATCAGCAGCAGCATCGGCTTCATCACCGCCCAGACGATACGACCAATGGAAACGCCGGCGGCGCGCATGATGGTCAGCTCGCTGTTGCTGGCCAGGGTGCCCAGGCCGATCAGGCAACCGATCAGCGCCGCCATCGGCATCATGTCGTAGAGGCGGCGCGGCGCAGTCAGTGCCACGTAGCTCAGTACATCCGTGACCGTGTAGGTGTCGGTGACGTTGCCCACTTCATCAATGAAGGCGAACAGCAAGGCCAGGCCAAGAATGATGCCCAGTACCGCCAGGATGGCGATCAGTACGCTGCTGCCTATGTAGCGATCAAGCTTAGCCACGGGCCAACTCCTTCAGGCCACGACGGCTCTTCATTTTCAAACGGATAGGTTCCCAATAGAGCAGCCCCAGGCCGATCAACAGGAAAACCCCGTGCACCCACCACAGGCCAAGGGCTGGCGGCAACTTGCCTTTCTCGAGGGAGCCACGGGCGGAAATCAGGATGGTCAGGTAGGCCATGTACAGCAGGATCGCCGGCAGCAGCTTGAGGAAACGCCCCTGGCGCGGGTTGACGCGCGACAGCGGCACGGCCATCAAGGTTACGATAAACACCAGCAGCGGCAAGGACAAACGCCATTGCAGCTCGGCAATGGAGCGCAGTTCCTGGCTGCCGAACAGCGATGCAGTCGGCAGTGCGTCGCGGTCGGTGACCTCGCCGCTGATCTCAGGCTTGGGCAGCATGACGCCATAAGTGTCGTACTTGATCGCCCGGTAGTCCGCCAGACCAGGGCTGCCGTCGTAGCGGTAGCCATTTTCCAGGATCAGGTAGCGGTTGCCGTCGGGGCGTATTTCCTGGCGCCCGCTATCGGCCACCAGAATAGTAATGCCACGGTCTTTCTGGTTCTGGCCGAGGTTTTTCTGGGAAATGAACACGCCGCCGAGGTTGGAGCGGTCATCGGTCATGGTTTCGGTATAGGTGACCCGCGAACCGTCACTGAGCGCCTGGAAGCGCCCGGGCTCGAGGGTATCGAACTCGGTCATCGCATCCTGCTTGTTCAACAGCAGCTGGAACTGCATGGCGCCCTGGGGCGCCAGGCTCATGCTCAACCAGGCCACCACCAGGGCAACGCCGGCGGCCGGCACCATGGTCATGGCCAGCAAACGTTGCTGGCTCATGCCGGTGGCCGACAGCACGGTCATTTCACTCTCAAGGTACAAGCGGCCATAGGCCAACAATATGCCGAGAAACAGGCCAAGGGGCAGGATCAGCTGCAGCATCCCGGGCATCCGGTAGCCCATGATCAAGAACAACGACCCCGGATCCAGGGCGCCTGCGGCGGCTTGAGCCAGGAACTTGACGAAACGACCACTCATGATGATGACCAGCAACACCGCACTCACGGCACTCAGGGTCAACAGGACTTCGCGGGACAGATAACGGAAGACGATCAAACCAGACACTCCAGGGTTGTCAGGCTAAGGCGGCCAAACAAGCAAGCATACCGAGACGACCCGTTTATCACGGATCGGCTAAAAAGATGGCGCATTATCCTGTGATTGACCGCGCCTGTCACGGAGCTTACTCATGCGCACGCACAAAGCGTGCGCCAAGGGTTGTCAGGCTCCGCCGGCGAGGTTCAAACTGCGGCCTTTGTCCGCTGGCGGTTTACCAAGCTGCCGAGCTTCAAGCCTGAGTACAAACTCCAGGCTCACAGACCTTGATAAGGGACCCGAACATGGAATTGGTTGTAAAAAGCGTTAGCCCCGAAACGTTGAAAACCGCCACCCTCGTGGTCGCTGTCGGCGAAGGCCGCACACTCGGCGTCGCCGCCAAGCAACTGGACGAACTGAGCGGCGGCGCGATCAGCGCGATCCTCAAGCGCGGCGACCTGGCCGGCAAAGTCGGCCAGAGCCTGCTGCTGCAGAGCCTGCCCAACCTCAAGGCCGAGCGCGTATTGCTGGTAGGCGTGGGCAAGGACGCCGAACTGGGCGACCGTCCATTGCGCAAGATCATCAGCGGCATCCTTACCACCCTCAAGGGCCTGGGCGGCAGCGATGCGGCACTGGCCCTCGACGAAATCGTGATCAAGGGCCGTGACAGCTACGGCAAGACCCGCCTGCTGGCCGAGTCGCTGCTGGACGGCGGCTATATTTTCGACCAGTTCAAGAGCCAGAAGGCCGAACCCCGCGCCCTGAAGAAAATCACCCTGCTGACCATCAAGGCTGCCCAGGCTGAAGTTCAGCGCGCCGTGACCCACGCCCAGGCCATCGCCAACGGCATGTCGTTCACCCGCGACCTGGGCAACCTGCCGCCGAACATCTGCCACCCGACATTCCTGGGCGAACAGGCCAAAGCATTGGGCAAAGAGTTCAAGGGCTTGAAGGTTGAAGTGCTGGATGAAAAGAAGATCAAGGACCTGGGCATGGGCTCGTTCTATGCCGTAGGCCAGGGCAGCGACCAGCCGCCACGTCTGATCGTGATGCAATACAACGGCGGCAAGAAATCCGAGAAGCCCTACGCCCTGGTGGGTAAAGGCATCACCTTCGACACCGGCGGCATCAGCCTCAAGCCGGGCGCGGGCATGGATGAGATGAAATACGACATGGGCGGCGCGGCCAGCGTGTTCGGTACCCTGCGTGCCGTGCTGGAACTCAAGCTGCCGATCAACCTGGTGTGCATCCTGGCCTGTGCCGAGAACATGCCGAGCGGCGGCGCGGCCCGCCCGGGCGATATCGTCACGACCATGAGCGGCCAGACCGTGGAAATCCTCAACACCGACGCCGAAGGCCGCCTGGTGCTGTGCGACGCCCTGACCTACGCCGAGCGCTTCAAGCCCCAGGCCGTGATCGACATCGCCACCCTGACCGGCGCGTGCATCGTTGCCTTGGGCTCCCACACTTCGGGACTGCTGGGCAACAACGACGAACTGATCGAGCAACTGCTCAGCGCCGGCAAGGCTGCCGACGACCGCGCCTGGCAACTGCCGCTGTTCGATGAGTACCAGGAACAACTGGACAGTCCGTTCGCCGACATCGCCAACATCGGTGGCCCGAAAGCCGGCACCATTACGGCGGCCTGCTTCCTGTCGCGCTTTGCCAAGAACTTCAACTGGGCCCACCTGGACATCGCCGGCACCGCCTGGACCAGCGGCGGCAAGGACAAGGGCGCAACCGGCCGTCCGGTGCCACTGTTGACCCAATACCTGCTGGATCGCGCCAAGGCCTGAAACTGAAGATGCCGGGGCGACCATCCCGCCGCCCCGGTCTCAGGAACCGCAATGACCCAAGTCGACTTCTATATATTGCCCAGCGCCGATCCCCTCGCGCGCCTGGACTTTGCCTGCAAGCTCACCGAAAAAGCCTGGCGCATGGGCCACCGCATCTACCTGCATTGCAGCGATGCCGCCCAACGCGATGAGCTGGATGCCCGCCTGTGGCGCTTCAAGGGCGAAAGCTTCGTGCCCCACGGCCCCGCCGAATCCGAACCTGAAAGCCTGGTAGTCCTGGGTGTGGGCGACAGTTGCGGCGATCACCATGACCTGCTGGTCAACCTGGACCTGAAAGTACCGGCCTTTGCCAAGGCTTTCGCCCGCGTGGCGGAAGTGGTGGTGGAAGACCCGGCTATTCGTCAGGCCGCGCGGGAGAGTTTCCGTTTCTATCGCGAACAGGGCTATTCTCTGCAGGATCACCGGCTACAACGACTTTAGAGCACACGATGGACACTCCCAACCCGCTGAAAAAAGACGACCACCTGCTGGACGACCTGGAGTCGATCCGTCAGTTGCTGGGTGATGACAACCTGCAACCGCCGCTGCTGACCGAAACGGCCGACGGCGAGGTACAGATCCCGCTGCTGTTCGACATGGTCAGCGGCAAGCCTGCCGCGCCGGAACCTGTGGTTGCAGAACCCGCTCCCGCCGCAGAAAAAGCCCCCGATGCCCTGCTCCTGCACCTGGACAATGAACTGCGCGCCGCCGCGCAATTGATCATGCAGGATGTGATTGACGACTTTGCGCCGCATATTGAAGCCGAGATCAAGCGTCGGATGGATGCGCGGATGGAGCGGTTGCTCAGCCAGTACCAGTCCTAAACGACACTGATATTTCCTGTGGGAGGGGGCTTGCTCCCGATAGCGTTGTATCAGCCGATGATTCGGTGGCTGACACTCAGCAATCGGGAGCAAGCCCCCTCCCACATTAGTTTTGCATCAGCCTTAAGTCCGTCTTCAACTCGCCCTCCACGCCTTGCCCCGTTATACTTGCCGGCTTTCCTGAATAAATGCCAACTAGGGTCCCGCCGCGCATGGATAAGACCTACCAGCCCCACGCTATCGAAACTTCCTGGTACAACACCTGGGAGTCCGAGAACTATTTCGCCCCACAAGGTGCGGGCGACTCGTACACCATCATGATCCCGCCACCGAACGTCACTGGCAGCCTGCACATGGGCCATGGCTTCAACAATGCGATCATGGATGCGTTGATCCGTTTCCGCCGTATGCAGGGTCGCGACACCCTGTGGCAGCCGGGCACCGACCACGCTGGTATCGCCACGCAGATGCTGGTGGAACGCCAACTGGAAGCCACCGGCCAGAACCGTCACGACCTGGGCCGCGAGAAATTCCTGGAGAAAGTCTGGGAATGGAAAGATCAGTCCGGCGGCAATATCAGCCGTCAGATCCGTCGCCTGGGCTCCTCCGTGGATTGGAGCCGCGAGCGCTTCACCATGGACGACGGCCTGTCGGAAGCCGTGAAGGAAGCCTTCGTGCGCCTGCACGAAGACGGCCTGATCTACCGCGGCAAGCGCCTGGTCAACTGGGACACCAAGTTGCACACGGCCATTTCCGACCTCGAAGTGGAAAACCACGATGAGAAAGGTTTCCTGTGGAACCTCAAGTACCCACTGGCTGACGGCGCCCGGACCGCTGAGGGCAACGATTACCTGATCGTCGCCACCACTCGTCCGGAAACTATGCTCGGCGATGCCGCCGTCGCCGTTAACCCGAACGACGAGCGCTACCAGGCGCTGATCGGCAAGTTCGTCGAACTGCCACTGGTTGGCCGTCGCATCCCGATCATTGCGGACGACTATTGCGATCCTGAATTCGGCACCGGCTGCGTGAAAATCACCCCGGCCCACGATTTCAACGACTATGAAGTCGGCAAGCGCCACAACCTGCCGCTGCTGAACATCTTCGACAAGAATGCCGCCGTATTGCCGGCCTGCCAGATATTCAACCTGGACGGCTCGTTGAACGACAGCATCGACGGCAAGATTCCGGCCGAATATGCCGGCCTGGACCGTTTTGAAGCGCGCAAGCAGATCGTTGCCGCCTTCGACGCCGCCGGCTTGCTGGTCAGCGTCGACGACCACGGCCTGAAAGTGCCGAAGGGCGATCGCTCCGGCACCGTGATCGAACCGTGGCTGACCGACCAATGGTACGTGTCCACCAAGCCGCTGGCAGAGCCTGCCATCGCCGCCGTGGAAGATGGCCGCATCCAGTTCGTGCCTAAACAGTACGAAAACATGTACTTCTCGTGGATGCGCGACATCCAGGATTGGTGCATCAGCCGTCAGCTGTGGTGGGGCCATCGTATTCCGGCCTGGTATGACGAGTCGGGCAAGGTCTATGTAGGCCGCGACGAAGCCGAAGTGCGTGCCAAGCACAACCTCGGCGCCGACATCGCGCTGCAACAGGACAACGACGTACTGGACACCTGGTTCAGCTCGGGCCTGTGGACGTTCTCCACCCTGGGTTGGCCGCAGCAGACCGAATTCCTGAAGAAATTCCACTCCACCGACGTGCTGGTCACCGGCTTCGATATCATTTTCTTCTGGGTTGCCCGGATGATCATGCTCACCATGCATTTGGTGAAAAACGAAGACGGCACCCCGCAGGTACCGTTCAAGACCGTGTACGTACACGGCCTGGTACGCGACGGCCAGGGCCAGAAGATGTCCAAGTCCAAGGGCAACGTCCTGGACCCGCTGGACATCATCGACGGCATCGACCTGGAAACCCTGGTGCAGAAACGCACCTCGGGCCTGATGCAGCCAAAACTGGCGAAAAAGATCGAGAAGCAGACTCGCGACGAATTCGCCGACGGCATCGCCAGCTACGGCACCGACGCCCTGCGCTTCACCTTCTGCTCGCTGGCCTCTACCGGTCGCGACATCAAGTTCGACATGGGCCGCGTCGAAGGCTATCGCAACTTCTGCAACAAGATCTGGAACGCCGCGCGCTACGTGCTGGATAAAGGCGAAGACTGCGGCCAGAACGGCGAAGCCTATGAGTTGAGCCTGGCTGATCGCTGGATCATCTCGCAGTTGCAGCGCACCGAAGCCGAAGTGACCCGCCAACTCGACCAGTTCCGTTTCGACCTGGCTGCACAGGCGCTGTACGAGTTCATCTGGAACCAATACTGCGACTGGTACCTGGAACTGTCCAAGCCGGTGCTGTGGGACGAAAACGCCCCGGTCGAACGCCAGCGCGGTACTCGCCGCACCCTGGTGCGCGTACTGGAAGTGGCATTGCGCCTGGCGCATCCGTTCATGCCGTTCATCACCGAAGAAATCTGGCAGCGCCTGGCGCCGCTGGCCGGTATCGAAGGCAAGACCATCATGCTGCAACCTTGGCCAGTGGCCAATGAAGCGCGCATCGATGAGGCCGCCGAAAGCGATATCGAATGGCTCAAGACCCTGATGCTCGGCACGCGCAACATCCGCGCCGAGATGAACATCGGGCCGGGCAAGCCATTGGCCGTGTTCGTCAAGAACGCCAGTGCCGAAGATCAGCGCCGTCTCGGCGAGAACGACGCGTTGCTCAAGAAGCTGGCCAAGCTGGAGTCGATCACCGTATTGGCTGCCGATGCCGAAGCGCCGCTGTCCGCCACTGCATTGGTGGGCGACATGGAAGTGCTGGTACCGATGGCAGGCCTGATCGACAAGGGCGCCGAACTGGCCCGTCTCGACAAGGAAATCGCCCGCCTGCAAGGCGAAGTGCAACGCGTGGGCGGTAAGCTGTCCAACGCGGCATTCGTCGACAAGGCGCCGGCGGAGGTGATCGAGAAAGAACGCGCCAAGTTGGCCGAAGCTGAACAGGCTTTGGGCAAACTGGCCGAGCAACATGCGCGGATTTCCAGCCTGTAAGGCTTGAGTCGCGTAAAGAAAGAGACCTTCGGGTCTCTTTTTTTTGCCTCTGTGGGAGGGGGCTTGCTCCCGATAGCGGTGTATCAGTCTCAATATTTTTGACTGTCACACCGCTATCGGGAGCAAGCCCCCTCCCACATTTGACCGGGTTGAGCTCAGGATGTGTGACAATGGCCGCCACTTTGAGCCAACACCAGAATCATCATGACCGCCCCCACTACGCCTAAACCTTCGCGCAAGAAGCCTAAATCCGCTACCCCGGCCAAGCCCGTGGTACCGCGCAAAGAGGCCACTCTGCACCCGCGCAACCGCCACACGGGCCGTTACGACTTCCCGGCGCTGATCAAGACCACGCCAGAACTGGCGAAATTCGTGATCATCAACCCCTATGGCAAGGAAAGCATCGACTTCGCCAGCCCGGACGCGGTGCGGGTGTTCAACCGGGCGTTGCTCAAGTCGTTCTATGGCATCCAGCATTGGGACATCCCGGCCGATTACCTGTGCCCGCCGGTACCGGGACGTGCCGACTATGTGCACTTCCTCGCCGACCTGCTGGCCAGCGTCAACGACGGCAAGATCCCGCGTGGCTCGATCGTCAAGGTGCTGGATATCGGCATGGGCGCCAACTGCGTCTACCCGCTGATTGGCTACATGGAGTACCGCTGGAACTTCCTGGGCTCGGAGGTCGACCCTATCGCCGTGAGCGCCGCCAAGGCCATCGTGCAGTCCAACGACCTGAGCAAGGTTATCCAGCTGCGCCAGCAGCCCAACCCCAAGCAGATCCTGCTGGGTTTGCTGGAACCCGGTGAGCGCTTTGACCTGACCATGTGCAACCCGCCGTTCCATGCATCCATGGATGAAGCCACCAAGGGCAGCGAGCGCAAGTGGCGCGCCCTGGGCAAGGCGGATCCGAAACGCAAGTTGCCGGTACTCAACTTTGGCGGCCAATCGGCTGAACTGTGGTGTGAAGGCGGCGAAGCACGCTTTGTGACGCAGTTGATCGCCGAGAGCGCGCATTTTGCCCACAAGGTGTTGTGGTTCAGCACCCTGGTGTCAAAAGCGTCCAACTTGCCTGCGATCGAAACCGCGCTGAAAAAAGCCGGCGTGCTGGAAAGCCAGGTGGTAGAGATGTCTCAGGGGCAGAAGCAAAGCCGGTTTGTGGCCTGGACGTTCCAGACCAAGAATGAGCAGCAGATCTGGCGCCAGCGCTGGGTGCGCGACTAATCATCACAATAAAACCGCAGGCAACAAAAAACCGTGCCCGGATCACTCCGGAGCACGGTTTTTTTTACTGCGTCTTACTTGTTAACAGCGTCGGTCAGGCCTTTAGCCACAACCAGCTTGATAACTTTCTTGGCAGCGATTTCGATGGCAGCGCCAGTCGAAGGGTTACGGCCAGTACGGGCAGGACGCTCGGTTACTTTCAGCTTGCCAATGCCCGGCAGAGTGATTTCGCCGCCATTTTCCAGCTGATCAGCAACGATCTGGCCCAGTTGGTCCAGAGCAGCGCGCGCGGTGGTTTTTGGCGCGTCGATAGCTTCAGCGATATCAGCGATCAGTTGGTCTTTAGTCAAAGCCATTGTGGTGTTCCTTCCCTATCAAATTCATATGGATTGCAGAGTGCAGTGTCAGCCGTCGAGCCCGACCGTCATGGCCTGGCACCCCCGGCTATAACCACGGAGATCGGGGTTATAGATGCTTGAAACGGGGATTGGTTCGACCTGACAAATGCTGAATGCACGCTTAACGCCGAGACTTGGCGTAAGACGGGGCAAAACTAGCACAGAGACGGGGAAATATCCGCCTCAACATACCCATTTGGTCAGCTTTATCGCTCTAAACCGTGAAAAAAAGGCATATGGGCAGTCGGAGGGCATCCAAAATGCCCTTCGGGGCACGTCACGGCCAATGGGTGCGGTACACTGGGCGACTTTTCGGGGAGGCCGCCCCCTCCCCCTTCAACCAGCCGAGAAGCCTATGCCGATCCGTCATTGCATCGTCCACCTGATCGACAAAAAACCCGACGGCACCCCCGCAGTGCTCCATGCCCGCGACTCCGAACTGTCCGAGTCGGCCGCCATCGAGAACATGCTTGCCGACCTCAACGAGAGCTACAACGCCAAACAAGGCAAGGCCTGGGGTTTCTTCCATGCCGAGTCCGGCGCGCATCCGTTCAGCGGCTGGTTGAAGGAATACTTTGACGGTGGCCAGGACTTCACCACCTTCAGCCGCACTGCGGTGGAACACCTGCAGAAGCTGATGGAGGAGTCCAACCTCTCCACCGGCGGCCATGTGCTGTTTGCCCATTACCAACAAGGCATGACCGACTACCTGGCCATCGCCCTGCTGCACCACAGCGAAGGCGTGGCGGTCACCGACGAGCTGGACGTGACGCCCTCGCGCCACCTGGACCTGGGCCAGTTGCACCTGGCGGCGCGCATCAACGTCTCCGAGTGGCAGAACAACAAGCAGTCCAAGCAATACATCTCCTTTATCAAGGGCAAGAACGGCAAAAAGGTCTCGGAGTATTTCCGCGACTTTATCGGTTGCCAGGAAGGCGTCGACGGCCCGGGCGAAACCCGCACCCTGCTCAAGGCGTTCAGTGACTTCGTTGAAAGCGAAGACCTGCCTGACGAATCCGCCCGCGAAAAGACCAAGACCCTGGTGGACTACGCCAGCAGCCAGGCCAAGCTCGGCGAACCCATGGGCCTGGAAGAACTCTCCGGCCTGATCGATGAAGATCGGCCAAAAGCGTTCTACGACCATATCCGCAACAAGGATTACGGCCTGTCGCCGGAGATTCCGGCCGACAAACGCACTCTCAACCAGTTCCGCCGCTTCACCGGGCGCGCCGAGGGCTTGTCCATCAGCTTTGAAGCGCACCTGCTGGGCGACAAGATCGAATACGACGAAGCCGCCGGCACCTTGATCATCAAGGGCCTGCCGACCCAACTGACCGATCAGCTCAAGCGCCGTAATTGATGCTGGGCGGGGTTTTAAAGAAAGTCCTGCTGGTGTTGCTGGTGGTAGTCGCGATCCAGAACTGGGGCAAGATCGAGCGGGTGTTCAACCCGTCCCAGGTGGTGCCGGAGCAGGTACGCGCCTCGGCGCGTGTGGTGCTCTATGCCACCGAGTGGTGTGGGTACTGCAAGCAGATCCGGCGTTTTCTGGACCAGAAGGGTATCCCGTACCAGGCCGTCGATATCGAGAAGGATGCCCAGGCGCGCAAGGCGTATGAAGCACTGGGCGGGGGTGGGATTCCGTTTGTGGATGTGAACGGGACTTTGATTCGCGACTACAACCCGGATGCGATCATGGCGGCGCTGAAGTAACCTGATTCCTGAAACACCGTGGATCAAATGTGGGAGGGGGCTTGCTCCCGATAGCAGTGTGCCAATCAATGAAAATGATGACTGATTCACCGCTATCGGGAGCAAGCCCCCTCCCACATTTGGTTTGTGGTGGTCTTAGAAGTTGGCCTCCAGCGACACCATCGCCGTGCGCTCTTCACCCACGTTGTAATACGCCGTACTCGCCCCCAACCCGTTGACCGGCGCCGAGTTGAACGCCACGGTACGCGCCGAACTCAAGTATTCCTTGTCGAAGACGTTGAGCATCGACAGGCGCAGGGTCGCCGACTTGATGACCCTCTTGTCCACCGGCAAGTAAATACCGGCATTGAGGTCAAACACCGTACGGCCTTCGATCTTCTCCTTGTTGGTCAAATCACCATAGAAGCTGCCGACATACTTGCCCGCGACGTTGCCGTAAAACCGCGAGTCGTCGTACCCGAGCACCAGGTTGAACATGTTTTCCGGCACGTTGGCCAGTTGCTTGCCCGACGTTGGCAGCAGCACATTCTTACTGAGCAGGTCGTCCTTCTGCTCGGACTGGGTGTAGGTGTACGACGCGTAGTAGTTGAAGTTGTGCGGCAACAAGCCACTCCACTCCAGCTCCAGGCCCTTGTTATCGACGCTGCCGACGTTAAGCACCATGTAGTCACCGCTGGCGTCGGTGGTCGACACCTGGCGATCCTTGAAACTGATATAGAACAAGGTCGCACTCAGCGCCATGTCGTCTTCGGTGTAGCGCCAGCCCAGTTCCTGGTTCCAGCTCAATTCGGACTTGAGGCTGACGGAGTCGCCCTTGTTGTACAGCACGTAGTTGGGAGGCGTGCGCATATTGCGAGTGACGTTGTAGAACGCCTGGTTGCTTTCATCGACCTGGTACTTGGCGCTGAAGTTGGGCAGGAACTGATGGTAACGGGTGTTACGTTTTTCCGCTTTGTCGTAGAGGCTGCCGAGATTGTTGCCGTCGCGCTCGACGTATTGGTAGGCCAGGCCCGCGACAAAACTCAGGTCCGGCGTGGCTTGCCAGTTGTCCTGTACCCAGAGTTTCTGCGCCGGGGTAACGGTGTAATAGTGGCGGCCTTGTACAGTGGCGCCATTCTTGTCGACCACCTGCCCGCCGCTGTTGTAATCGCCCCACACATCATCGGGTGCGCCCTCGCCGTTGATCCCGATAAATGGCTGGGTCTGGCGCTGGCGTGCGCGTTCATACCAGTAGCCGTAGTCCAGACTGTGCGCTTCGTTGATGTCCCACTTCATTTTGGCCGTGACGCCGGGGCGCCAGGTCTCGGTCCATGAAGGGCGGTAATAGTTGGCCGATTGCAGGTTACTCAGGTCGTAGTTGCCGGCCTTGTCAGACTTTGGCCCCAGGTTGGAGGCGGTCTGGCCGCTGAAGCTGCCGCCGTTGGACCAGTAGTAGTACGGCGTGACTGTCAGCGACAGGTTGTCTTGCAATTGCCAGCGCTGGGTCAGCGTGGCGTTTACGCTTTCGAAGGGGTTGCGGTTGAGCTTGTAGGACGCAGACAACAGACCTGCCTTGTACACCGGGCTTTCGGCGTAGTCCTTGCGCCGCCCCTGCGTGTCAAACTGTGATTTGCTCAGGCTGTTGTAGTTGTAGTTTTCCTGTTTGTTGTACTTGACCGTGGCCAGTGTGGAATTGCCGTTGTCATCTTCGAACAAGCTGCTCCACTCGATCTTGTCGCTGCGCAGAGTGCCCTTGCCGCGCCACTTGTCGCCTTCCAGATGCGACGCCGAGACCCAGGTTTTCAGGCCGCCAAAATCGCCGGTATTAGCCCGCACAAACGTCTTGCGCAGGGCGTTGGCACCTACGATCTGCTTGGCGAATACCCCGGCATCCTTGGTCGGCCGGACAGTGATCATGCCGATGTTGCCGCCGCTGGAGCCAATGTGCGGGCCGTCTGCCTCGGAAGAGCCTTGGGTGGCGAACACTTCGGCGAGGTTTTCCGGGTCACCCAGCTGGTTGGAATACACGCTGTAGTTGCCCGAGTCGTTGATCGGCACGCCGTCGACCGAAACCCCGACCTGGTCCGAACTCATGCCGCGCATGGTGAAGGTGGTGCCGCTGGTGCCGCTGGCGTCATCACTGGAAACGTTGATGCCCGGGGTGTACTTGAGCTTGTCGATGGCGTTGGCGGTGCCCGACATTTCATCCATGGCTTCTTTGGTGACCGTGGAACGCGCCTTGGCACTTTCTTCGCGGATCATATGGCCGTTGCCCAGGGTCTGCTTGCCGGTAACGTTCACCGACCCCACATCCTGTGTGTCATCGGCCAGAACCAGCGGCGCAAAGCCGCCCAGGCCCGATGCCATAAGCAGGGCATAAAGAGTGTTGTAGTTCACGTGTAGATCCCTTACTGACATTGTTGTGTTGTATGGGGCAGAGGTGCTCTTCCTGACCACTTGTTCAGGACCCCAGGGATGATCCACGGCACGTGTAACCGTTTGGTGACAGGTTTTGGCGATTGCGATGAAGGTTTGGTGAAGCGCGCCGTGGGCCTAGCGCAACACGATCATGCGCCCCAGCAGCGAGTGTTGTTCAAAGCCGAGCACCGCTTGCAGCGCATTCAACACCGCCTGCGGATCCTTGCTTGGAAAGCTGCCGCTGACGCGCCTGGCGCCCATCTCATCGTTAAGCAACACGATGCGGCCCGGGTAATAACGGCTCAGGTCCTTGACCACATCCGCCAGCGGCGCCTTGTAGTAATTGAGCCAGCCGTCACGCCAGGCCAGGCGTGACTGGCTGTCGACAGCGTGCAGGGTGTCGGCTACGCCGTCGGCATAGGCCACTTGCTGACCTGCAGCCAGTACCTGTTGCAGGCCCTGTTTGGATGGCGTCACGCCAACCCGTCCGGATAACACGGTGACCTCTGCCCCGGCAGGTTGCAGGCGCACTTCAAACTGGGTGCCCAGCACCCGCGCTTCACCACCGCCTGCCTCCACCACGAAAGGCTGGCCCGTGTGGGTCACACTGAAAAATCCCGCACCGCGACGCAGTTGGATATGCCGCTCGCCATGGCTGAAATCCACGGCAATCGCGCTGTCGGCATCGAGGGTGACCTGGGATTGATCTGCCAGGGTAAAAGTCTTCACCTCCCCCGCCGCCGTCACGTAATCGGCACCTAACTCATCAACCCAGCGCGACGGCTGCCAACCGGCGCCCATCGCCACCATCAACAGCAGGCTTGCGGCCATCGCCAGGGCGCCGGACCAACGCACCCCACGTGAATGCTTGGAGGTGTTGATCTTATTGAGGTAGCCCTGCAAGGCCAGCGCATCCTCATCAGCCAGCTGGCGTGCCGGCACTTCGCTCAACTCCCACAGCACCTGGGCCTGGGCGTAGGCCTCGACATGCGCGGGATCAGCGCGCAGCCAGCGGCTGAAAGTAGCCTGGTCGCCGCTGCTGGGCTGATCATGCAACAGGCTCAGCCAGGCCAGCGCGGCCTGTTCCTGGGCGGGTGTGGGCGTAACGTTCACGGTGCTTTCCCTGGCGTGCGTGGAGGCGGCGGTTCGCGAAGGCTGGCCTTGCAGGCTTCGAGGGCGCGCATCATATGTTTTTCCACGGCGCTTTGGGACAGCCCCATGGCCTTGGCGATCTCCGCGTATTTGCGACCGTGGATGCGGTTGAGCAGGAAAATCTGCCGGGTGCGCTCGGGCAAGCTGCGCAAGGCGGCTTCGACATGGCGCAGATCATTGCCGGCCTCCAGCGCCGCCTGGGGTTCGCACCGCTGGTTATCTTGTTGCTCCGGCAACCAGCCTTCATTGCTGCGCACTCGGGCGCCTTCAGTGCGCAAATGGTCAATGGCGATATTGCCCGCGCAGCGCAGCAAGTAGGTACTGAGCTCTTCGACCTGCACCAGGGGGCGGCGCCAGAAACGCAGGAACAAATCCTGCACCAGGTCGGCCGCGGTGGCGCGGCAACCGACACGGCGGCTGACCAGTGCCTCCATCTGCGAGCGCTGGGACAAAAATACCTGCAGGAAATGCGCTCGCCCACCGCCCGCATCTGTGTGCAGGCTGTCCTGGGGTTCCGGCGGTGGACTGATCATCATGGCAGGCTCAGGACAGGGCGAATGCCGCAACAGGGCTGGCCAGCAGGCTCAGGCCCGCCAGGATCAAGGCCAGCCTTGGGCGATAAGGCAGCAGCAACACCAGCAGCAAGGCGCTGAGCATCAACACCGCGCACCACTGCACCAGGCCCTGGCTCCAACCGGCGGCAAGCACCGCGGGCCAGATCGCGACAATCAGCAGCAACCAACCGCCCACGCGCAGCCCCAAACGCCGAGTGGGGGTGGGTTTGCTGTGCAGCAACTCGCCGTGGTGACGGTCTGTGGACAGGCACAGCGCAGTAAACCCGGCGTAGCACATCAGCAGCGCGAGCAGCATCAGCTGGCCTCCTGCTTGAGCGTCAGGCCACGTGCACGTTCGGCCTTGGGTTGCGGCGCGGTGCGATGGTGCATCTTCCAGGCCGCCCAGGCGAGAAACGCACCACTGGCCAGGCAGGTCAGGTCGAAGCCGGCCATGGCCCAGTCGCCATTGACCAGAGAAACGCCCAAATGTTGCGAGGTGGTGCTGGCGTTAAGCAGTGGGACCGCCGCAAACAGCAACGCGCCGAAGCTCAGTTGCTCGACCCAACCCTGGCGACCGCGACGCAACATGGCGTGCAACAGGCTCAGGCCCCAGGCGATAAAGAACGCTTGTACTTCCCAGTCGGAACGCTCGGCGAAACTCACCGGCAACAGTCGGTTGGCCCAGAAAAACGCAGCGATGGCGATCATCAGCCCGGACATGCTGGCAATGTTCAACACTTCCACCAACCGCAGTTCAAACGGCATCACCGAAGTTTTGGCATGCTTGAGCTGGCGCTTGCCGAGCCAGATCACCAGCCCCGTGCCAATCATCGCAGTGCCCGCCAGGCCGCAGATAAAGTACAACCAACGCAGCACGGGACCGGCAAAATGGCCCATGTGCAAACCATAGAAACTGCCACCAATCACCGCAGGCAAAGACGGCTCGCCACTGGCCCGCAACAGCTCGCCAGTGGTGCCGTTGAACGACAGGGTATTGCCAAAGGCGTGCACCACGCTGTCGGAGCCAGCGCGAAACACATTCACCGAGGCGTTGACATCGCCAGGGTTATTGACCGCCAGCCGCCCCACATGGCCGCCCGCCCACTTCTCGCGCGCCTGCTGGTACATCGGCAGTAACGGCAGCAACTGACCGGGCTGGCCGAGGGCCGGCGCATTGTTGGTAGCGGGGAACAACTCATCGAAGAACGCCCGGCTGTCGTCGCCATAGGACGCCATGATAGGCGCGGGCATGACCATGTTCATGAAAATCACCAGGCTGCTGTAGGTGATCATCAGGTGAAACGGCAGCACCAGCACGCCCACCGCGTTGTGCCCGTCGAGCCAGGAGCGCTGACCTTTGCGCGGGCGGAAAGTGAAGAAGTCCTTGAAGATTTTCTTGTGGGTGATGATCCCGGTGATCAGCGCGACCAACATCACCATGGCGGCGATGGTCGACAGCCAGCGGCCCCACGGGTAAGGCATCTGCAGCTGGAAGTGGAACCGATAGAAGAACTCGCCGCCCTTGCTGTCGCGGGCCTGGACGGGTTGGCCGCTGACCGGGTCGAGGGTTTTCTGGATGAAGGTGCCGCGCTTGCCGGGCTCGACCTTGTCTTGCCACATCACGGACAGGCCGGGATCACGATGGGTAGGCAAGGTAATGAACCAGCGTGCGGCCGTGGGCGCCTGTTGTTGCAGGTAATTCTGGGCTACGGCAAGGCTACGCCCGTCGTCCAGGGGATGGGCCTGCACTTCGGGCTGCATCCAGTGGGTAATTTCGTCTTTGAAGTAGGCCAGGGTGCCGGTCAGGAAAATCGCAAACAGCAGCCAGCCGAAGATCAATCCAGCCCAGGTATGCAGCCAGGCCATGGCCTGGCGAAAGCCCTCTTTCATGTGCGCGCCACCCAGAAACCAACGCCGGCCAACGTTGCAAACAGCGCACTTGGCACCATCACCCCGGCCCAGGCGCGCCAGGCCGTGCGGCAAGCAAAACACCAGAGCACCGCCAGCAGGTAGAACACAAACGAACTCATCATGCCGGTGACCACCGCATCGGCGCGGGAAGTGGGCAACCAGAGCGCCAGGCAGATGGCGGCCAGGGAGGCCATCAAGTAACCACCGATCACAGCCGCCAGCACGCGCGAGGTGACGGCGAGGCGATAGGAAATGGGCAATGCGGTTTTGCTTTTCATGCGGCAGGCGCCAAGTTCATCAACGCGCAATATTAATGATAAATATTCTCATAAGCAAAAGAGAACGGATGAATCACCTGCCCTGGCCGATTGCCGAAGCTCGTTACTCGCCCTACAATGCGAACAATTCTTGTTCTCTAAGGCATATCAATGCTTGTGGAGTGATCGCGTTGCAGCCGTCCAACACCGTCGAAGTTTTGTATAACGACCATCACCACTGGCTCACCGGCTGGTTGCGACGCAAGCTCGGCTGCCCGGAAAACGCGGCCGACTTGGCCCAGGACACCTTTATTCGCGTGCTCAGCGCACGGGGTACCCCGACACTGATCGAGCCCCGCGCCTTCCTCACCACCGTGGCCAAGCGCGTGCTGTGCAACTTCTATCGCCGCCAGGACCTGGAGCGCGCCTACCTCGATGCTTTGGCGCAAATGCCCGAGCACGTGGCGCCATCGGAAGAAGACCGCGCAATCTTTCTGCAAACCCTGCTGGAGCTGGACCAACTGCTCGACGGCCTGCCCAGGCTGGTTAAACGTGCGTTCCTGCTGGCCCAGCTCGACGGCCTGACCTACGCGCAAATCAGCGCAGAACTGGGCATTTCCATCGCCACGGTCAAACGCCACCTGACCAAAGCCGCCATGCGCTGCTACTTCGCCCTATGAACGTGTCCAGCCAAGTCGCCGAACAAGCCGTGCACTGGCTGCTGGAAATGCAGCAAGGCGCGCTCAACCCTCGCCAGCAAGCGGCCTGGCAACAATGGCTGAACGCCCACAGCGAGCACCAGCGTGCGTGGGAGCAGATTCAGCAGGTCAATCAGCGCTTGCGCGGGATGCCCTCGCCCCTGGCGCACGCTGCGTTGAATGCACCGCGCTCCAGCAGCCGACGCCAGGCGCTGAAGTTGCTGTTAATCCTGGGCGCTGGCTCGGCAGCGGCCTGGAGCCTGCGTCAGCAACATATTCTGCCGCCGCTGAGCGCCGACTATCGCAGCCCGGTTGGCCAGCGCCGTACGGTGCAATTGGCCGACGGCAGCCAGTTGCAGCTCAACACCGGCAGCGCGGTGGATGTACATTTCGACGGTCGGCAGCGCCTGGTACGCCTGCTCGAAGGGGAAATCCTGCTCACCTCCCGTGCCGGTGATACGCCGTTGCGCGTGCTGACCGGCCAGGGCCTGCTCAGCAGCCAGGCGGCGCGCCTGAATGTGCGCCAGTTCAACGACCACACCCAATTGGCGATGCTGGCCGGCCAGGTCGAGGTGATGCCCAACAACTACAGCGGCTTGCCGCTGAGCGTCGATGCCGCACGCCAGGTCAATTTCACCCGCAAGGGCTGGGACACCCCACGCGCCACCGACGCCAACAGCGGCGCCTGGGCCGACGGTATGTTGGTGGCTGCACACATGCGCCTTGAAGACTTCTTGAATGAACTGGGGCGTTATCGTCGCGGCCAGCTCAATTGTGACCCGCAAGTGGCAAACCTTTTGCTGTCCGGCAGCTACCCACTGGATAACAGCGAACGCATCCTGGACCTGCTGGAAATCAGCCTGCCGGTGAAAGTTCGGCGCTTTACCCGCTATTGGGTGACCGTGCAGGCCCGAGCCTGAATTTATTTTGCATTTGTGTGAGCTGTTTTCCGCACCTGGCGTGACAGAGAAGGAAAGCCACCTTGATCCTTCCTTCTCAGGACCACCTTCATGCCCCAGCAACCGACGCTTCTTGCCCGCACCTTGCGCCAACTCCTACTGGGCGCCAGCCTCAGCCTGACCGTGCTGCCTGCGGTGATGGCCGCCGACGCCAAGGCGTACCACATCGCGCCGACCACCCTGGAAGCGGCCCTGAATCAATTTGGCCGCCAAGCCGGTGTGCTGGTGTCATTCGGTTCCCACGTGACGGCCGGTATGCAAAGCCCTGGCCTGTCGGGCGATTACAGCGCGGCCGAGGGCCTGAGCAAACTGCTGGAGGGCACCGGCCTGCAAGCCCGGGCCGAGGGCGACAATGCCTTCAGCCTGCAACCGGCTGGCGCCCCCGTCACCCTCGAACTGCAAACCTCCAACGTGGTCGGCGACTGGCTCGGTGACGCGGCGCAAACCAACGTGTTCGAACACCCCGGCGCCCGTGATGTGATCCGCCGCGAAGAGTTCGAACGCCAAGGTGCAACCCAAGCCCGCGACGTACTCAACCGCATTCCCGGCGTCAACGCCCCGGAAAACAACGGCACCGGCAGCCATGACATGGCGCTGAACTTCGGCATTCGCGGGCTCAACCCGCGCCTGGCATCGCGCTCCACGGTGCTGATGGATGGCATCCCGGTGCCCTTCGCGCCCTATGGCCAGCCGCAGTTGTCCTTTGCGCCGATCAGCATGGGCAACATGGACGCGGTAGACGTGGTCCGTGGCGGCGGTGCGGTGCGCTACGGCCCGCAGAACGTCGGCGGCATCGTCAACTTCGTGACCCGCGCCATCCCGGATGCGCCCACGGTCAAGGGCGGCTTGCAGACCGAGACCAGCCCGTCTTCCAGCCACGACGGCTTCAAGACCACCGGCAACCTGCTGGCCGGCGGCACTGCTGACAACGGCTTGGGCGGCGCGATCCTGTACTCCGGCACCCGGGGTGGCGACTGGCGCGAAAACAGCAACACGCGCATCGACGACCTGATCCTCAAGGGCAAATACCAACTGGACGACGCCAACAGCTTCAACGCCATGGCGCAGTACTACGAAGGCCAGGCCGACATGCCCGGAGGCTTGAACGTCAAGGATTACAAGGCCGACCCGTATCAGTCCACCCGCCCGTACGACAAATTCTGGGGCCGCCGTACGATGTTCAACGTCGGCTATCGCTACGAGCAGGATCGCCGCGAATTCACGGTCAACAGTTTCTTCACCAAGACCCTGCGCAGCGGTTACCTGGACCAGGGCAGCTTCCTGTCGCTGTCGCCACGCGAATACTGGGTACGCGGCCTGGAAACCCGCTTCGCGCAGGGCTTCGACCTTGGCCCTACCAGCCATGAAGTGGGTGTCGGCTATCGCTATATCAATGAAGCGGGTCACGAGTTGCGCTACCGCACGCCGATTGCCGCGAACCAGCAAATCCCCAACACCAACAGTCGCAACGACCGCGACACCCGTGGCGGCACTGAAGCCAACGCGTTCTTTATCGACGACCGCATTGATATCGGCAAGTGGACCATCACACCGGGCGTGCGCTACGAGATGATCGAGTCCCAGCAGACCAACAACCTCAGCAACGTCAAATACAAAGGCGACTACAACACCGCACTGCCGGCACTGAACGTGCTCTATCACCTCACCGACGACTGGAACCTCTACGCCAACACCGAAGGCTCGTTCGGCAGCGTGCAGTACAGCCAGATGCCCAACCGCGTGAACAGCGGCGAAGTAAAACCGGAAAAAGCCCGCACCTGGGAACTCGGCACGCGCTACGACAATGGCAGCCTGCGCGCAGAAATCGGCGCGTTCCTGATCAACTTCGACAACCAGTACGACAGCAACCAGACCAACGACACGGTGATCGCCCGCGGTGAAACCCGTCACCAGGGCATCGAGTCGAGCATCAACTATGCGCTCGACGGCCTGAGCCCGGCGCTGGCGGGTTTCGATGTGTATGCCACTTATGCCTATGTCGACGCGACCATTCGCGAAGACGGCCCGAACAAAGGCAACCGCGTGCCCTTCTCGTCCAAGCACAAAGGCACCCTCGGCGTGGGTTACACCGAAGGCCCGTGGAAGCTGAATGTGGACAGCAGCTACCAGAGCAGCCAATTCGCCGACAATGCCAACACCCAGGCCGAAAGCGCCGACGGTGCCAATGGGCGCATCCCCGGCTACATGCTGTTCAGCAGCCGCGCGGCCTATGACTTCGGCCCGCAATTGTCGGATTTGAATGTGGCGGTGGGGGTGAAGAACATCTTCAACAAGCAGTACTACACCCGCTCGTTTGACGACAACAACAAGGGCAAGTATGTGGGTGAGCCGCGTACGGTGTATGTGCAAACCTCTATCGCGTTCTGACCCAAATCTGCAGAACAACACAGAACCTACTGTGGGAGGGGGCTTGCTCCCGATGGCGGTGTGTCAGTCGGTACATTTGCCACTGATACACCGCCATCGGGAGCAAGCCCCCTCCCACATTGGACCTAACCGACTTCAACTGCCCGCCAGGCAACTGGGCGTGGCCGCCACCAACGCATCGATGGCACACCGCGTCTTGGCCGGCATATGCACCGCCGTCGGCCAGACCACATGGATCGGCGCAGGCTGTTCGCGATAGCTGGGCAGCACCGCTTCCAATTGCCCCCGCAGCGCATAGTGAGCAATCAACCAACTCGGCAACCAGGCCAGGCCCACGCCCGCGATGGCGGCATCGGCCAGCGCCTGGAGGTCGTCCACTATCAGGGGCGAAGCCAGACGCGAGCGATGCGTGGTGTTGCTGCGATACGCAATGCCGCGATGAGCGGCCAGGTCTTCGATACGTTCAATGGCGCCCTTGCGCTGCAGATACGCCGGCGAGGCTGCCAGCCCCATGGCCTGCTGGCCCAGGCGACGGGCACTCAGGCGGTCGGTGTCCGGCAACGGGCCGATGCGTACGGCCATGTCGAAGCCTTCTTGCGCCAAATCGATCATGCGGTCGGAGAAGCAAATCTCGATTTCAAGTTCAGGGTAACTCTCCATCAAGCCCCACAAGGCCGGTGCCGCATAGTGGTGCCCGAACGCCAGCGGCACACTGACCCTCAGCCGTCCCCGTGGTTGTTGCCGACCACTTTCGAGCACCGATTCGGCCGCTTCCAGTTCGGCCAATGCGCGCAGGCAATGTTCGTAGTACGCCTGCCCGTCCTCGGTCAACCGCTGGCGGCGCGTGGAGCGCTGCAACAGGCACGTGCCCAGCCGCGCTTCCAGACGCGCCAAGCCTTTACCGACGGCCGAGCGTGTAAGGTTCAGGCGCTCGGCGGCGTCGGTCAGGTTGCCGCTCTCGACGATTTGCAAAAACAGCTCAACGCCATCAAAACGCGGGGTAGCCATGCGTCAATTGTCGCCTTTGATTCCCATATCAATGGAAAACTTATCACGAATAACGAATCTGGTTCCCGAGAGAATAGAGCCCTCCCCTATTTGAAAGGAACTCGTCATGCCGTCCGCCGCAGCTGCATCGGCCCTCAACCCGCCGAGCACCGCCAGAAATGCCCTGGCCCTCACCGCCGTTTGCCTGGTGGCCCTCATGTTCGGCCTGGAAATCTCCAGCGTGCCGGTGATCCTGCCGACGCTGGAACAGGAATTGGGCACCGGCTTTCAAGACGCCCAATGGATCATGAATGCCTACACCCTGGCCTGCACCAGCGTGCTGATGGCGGCAGGCACGCTGGCGGATCGTTTTGGTAGGCGGCGCGTGCTGGTGCTGTGTCTGTGGGTGTTCGCCCTGGCCTCGCTGGCGTGTGGCCTGGCCAACGAGGCGCCGACACTGATCGTGGCGCGGTTCATCCAGGGCATTGGCGCCGGCGCGATGATGATTTGCCAGTTTGCCATCTTGTCCCACCAGTTCCGCGAACCGGCGGCGCGGGCGCGAGCGTTCGCGATATGGGGCGTAATTGCTGGCGTGGGCCTGGGTTTCGGGCCGATGATCGGGGCAGTGATACTGGCCGTCGCGGACTGGCGCTGGGTGTTCCTGGTGCATGTACCACTGACCCTGTTTACCTTGGCGCTGCTGCACATCAGCGTGCAGGAATCCCGTGACCCGGCCAGCCATCGCCTCGACATTGCCGGCATGTTGACCATGACGCTGGCGGTGTTTGCGCTGGTCTACTTCATCACCCAGGGCAGCGAGAACGGCTTCGGCACCCCGGCGATGCTCGGCTGGGCCGGCCTGTCGGTCTTCGGACTGCTGCTGTTTATCTTGATCGAACGGCGCAGCGCCCATCCGATGTTCGACTTCTCGGTGTTCCGCATCCAACGTTTCAACGGCGCCTTGATGGGCTCAATCGGCATGAACTTCAGCTTCTGGCCGTTCATGATCTACTTGCCACTGTATTTCCAGGCGGGCCTGGGTTACGACACGCTGACCACCGGCGCCGCACTGCTCGCGTATACCTTGCCCACTTTGTTGGTACCGCCATTGGCCGAACGCCTGGCCCTGCGCTTTGGCGCCGAACGCATCATCCCCCTGGGCCTGGGGACGATGGGCGCAGGTTTTTTGGGCATGGCCGCCGTTAATTATGCCGAACAGCCCAGCACAGCACTGGTGCTGCTCAGTTGCGCGATCGCCGGCATTGGGCTGGCACTGACCAATTCGCCGACCACCAATACCACCACCGGCGCCGTCTCGACTGACCGCGCAGGCATGGCCTCGGGCATCGACTTCAGCGCACGGCTGATCACCCTGGCGCTCAACATCGCATTGATGGGGCTGGTGCTGTTGCTCGGAATCAGCCATCACCTGGCCAATGTATTGCCGACCAGCACGGCGGCGGATTGGGCAACCCTCAGCCAGCATATTGCGGCGGGCAAGCTGAACGCGCCTGGACTCACAAGCCTGGAGGCACAGACGGCCCTGCGTAGCGGCGCTGGTTGGGCCATGCTGTTTGCGGGCTTGGGCGCTTGCGGACTGGCCGCTCTGAGCCGGTATTTCTTCCAGCGACGGCGTTGAACGAAAACGGGCCTGCATATGCAGGCCCGTTTTCAGTGGGGAATGAAAAAACAGTTAGCTGTTAATGACAGCGTTTTCGTTTTCCAGGAATTCCTCTTCCAGCGCGTCTTCATTCACTTTGTTGATCGGCTGGTTTTTCCCGGCAGCGCGAGGCTTGCCTTGCAGTTTGCCGAACAGGTGCTCCAACGCATGATCCAGCTTAGTGGCGGCGCCATCGATCGCTTGCTCCAGCGTATCGGCTTTATGGCACACGGAAACTGGTTGGTGGCCCTTTGGCCGTGCTTCCAGGCGGCAACTTAAATCGTGGGGACCGGGCTTGTCGCCGTTCTCATCCCGCAGGTAAACCTCAACGCGGGTCAGGTCTTCTTCGTAACGTTCGAGCGTGCTCTCAATGGTAGTACGTACCCACTCCTCCAGTCGGATGCTGCTTTCAATATGGTTATCGCTATTGACTTGGATTTGCATAGTTCTTCCCTTATTTCAGCTAGCTCGCCAGAGGTCACAAACTGCAACACCAGGGTGGTGAAACCATGACCTCCTGATTACACAATTGAGCACCTGCTAAAACAATTCAACCCCTTTGCAAAGATAAATCCTACATTACAAATTAACCCTGACGACGGGCAAAAACGCTGGTAGGGTGGGGAGTTAGTTACAACTTCTTACGTTCTGTTTTCCTCACAATTGCCCCTCTCCCAACGGGTGCAAACCGCGAAAAATCCCTGCTTCCTCCACCAGCCAGTCGTGCACCGCGCGCACGCCGGGGTGGCTCAATGCACCTGGCGCATACAGCAGCACATAGCGCTTATGGTTGGGCACGGCCAGGCCAAACGGCACAATCAAGGTGCCGCGTTCCAGTTCATCATTGAGCAACGTGCGCCGCGCAATCGCTACCCCCATGCCGGCAATGGCGGCTTCGATGGTCAGGTGGTTGCGGTTGAAGGTATGCCCGCGCCGCACGTCGGCACCGTGGTGGCCGATGGCATTCAGGTAGAACTCCCACTCGGCATATTCATAACTCCCACGCCAGGCAGTGATGTCGTGCAGCAGCGGAAAATGCGCCAGATCGGCCGGGCCATGCAACGGCGGCCGTCCACGTAGAAGGCTGGGGGCGCACACCGGGAATATCTGCTCGTCCAGCAGGGCTGTGGATAACAAGCCGGGGTAGCTGCCATCGTTGAGGTCGATGGCCAGGTCGAAGTCGCCTTCATGCAGGGCGATGCTGCTGTCTTCGGCGACCATGCGCAGTTGGATATCGGGAAAGCGCTGCTGCAAACGTGGCAGGCGCGGGGTCAGCCATTTGCCGAGAAACGAGGGGATCGAGCGCAGGCGCAGGGTGCCGCTGATCATCCCGGCATCCAAGCGCTGCAATTCCGCATCAATGCTGCCATAAGCCTCGCCGACCACCGCCGCCAGGCGCTGCCCCTCGGCGCTGAGTTCAACGCCACGGGCGCGCCGATGAAACAGACGAAAGCCCAGGCGCTCCTCCAACTGGCGAATCTGCTGGCTCACCGCCCCCGGTGTGATGTGCAGTTCTTCGGCGCAGCGGGTGAACGACAGATGCCGTGCAGCGCAAGAAAACACATGCAGCCACACATAGGTCTGGCCGTGAAGGGGGCGGGTCATAGCGTTTAGTCCTGCTAAAGGGTGTCTTAGGATAATTCGTTGGTCAGTGCCGATCCAGAGGCTCAGTATCGCGCCAATTCCGCCTGCTCTACAAAACATGGCAGCGATTTCTACTCCATTGCTTGTAAGGCTTTAGCATGGCTATCAGTGTTTTCGATCTATTCAAGGTGGGCATTGGCCCCTCCAGCTCCCATACCGTCGGCCCGATGCGCGCTGCCGCGACGTTCGCCCAGGCCCTGACCGATCAGCATTTGCTCAGCCAAACCCGCCGCGTTGAAGTGCGCCTGTACGGCTCGCTGTCCGCCACCGGCGTAGGCCATGCCACTGATCGCGCCTGTGTGATGGGCTTGATGGGCGAATGGCCGGACCGCGTCGACCCCACCTCGATCAATGCGCGTATCCAGCAACTGCGCGAGTCGGGTCAATTGCTATTGGCCGGCTCCCAGGCAATCGCTTTCAACTGGCACACCGACCTGCTGCTGCTGGATGAAAGCCTGCCTTACCACCCCAACGCCATGTCCCTGCACGCCTATGGCGACAGCGGCCTGCTGAGCGAGCAGACCTATTACTCGGTAGGCGGTGGTTTCATCATCGAAGCCGCGGAAGCCGCCTCGGGCATTGCGCCGACCAGCGACGTGCAATTGCCGTACGACTTTTCCAGTGCCGTGGAACTGCTGGCGTTGTGCAACAAGCATGGCTTGCGGGTTTCCGAACTGATGATGGCCAACGAACGTGCGTGGCGCAGCGACGAAGAGATCCGTAGTGGCCTGCTGCACATCTGGTCGGTGATGCGCGAATGCGTGGAACAGGGCCTGCGCGATGAAGGCATCTTGCCCGGCGGGCTGGACGTACCGCGCAGGGCGGCGAAACTGCACCGCAGCCTGCTGGAAATCGGCAAACCCAATGTGATCACTTCAACCTTGTCGGCGATGGAATGGGTCAACCTGTTCGCCCTCGCCGTCAATGAAGAAAACGCCGCCGGCGGGCGCATGGTCACTGCCCCGACCAATGGCGCGGCCGGCATCATCCCGGCGGTGCTGCATTACTACATGAAATTCAACGCCGACGCGTCTGACGATGATGTGGTCAATTTCTTCCTGGCCGCCGCCGCCGTCGGCATCCTCTGCAAGAAAAACGCCTCGATCTCCGGCGCCGAAGTCGGCTGCCAGGGCGAAGTGGGCTCGGCCTGCGCCATGGCCGCTGCCGGCCTGGCCGATATTCTCGGCGCCACCCCCGAGCAACTGGAAAACGCCGCCGAAATCGGCCTGGAACATAACCTCGGCCTGACCTGCGACCCGGTCGGCGGCCTGGTGCAGGTGCCGTGCATCGAGCGTAATGCCATTGCCGCGGTCAAGGCGATCAACGCCACGCAAATGGCCCTGCGCGGTGACGGCAAGCACTTCATTTCCCTCGACCGGGTAATCCGCACCATGCGCGATACCGGCGCCGATATGCATGACAAATACAAAGAAACTTCACGGGGCGGCCTGGCGGTCAGCTGGGTGGAGTGCTGATCGGAGCACTACTACCCGCCCCAACGTGAGCCCGCGCAAAAATAATAACGAGGCAATACCGATGACTGATGTACGTACACCTGCTGCCGAAAATCCCGCTCTGGACAACACCGTTACCACCGGCTGGACCAAACACGACACCACCTGGATGCTCGGCCTCTACGGCACCGCCATCGGCGCCGGTACCCTGTTCCTGCCGATCAACGCAGGCGTCGGCGGGTTCTGGCCGCTGATCGTGCTGGCGCTGCTGGCTTTTCCGATGACTTTCTTCGCCCACCGTGGGCTGACGCGCTTTGTGTTGTCGGGCAAATCCGGCGACATCACCGAAGTGGTCGAGGAACACTTTGGTGTCGGCGCCGGCAAGCTGATCACCCTACTCTACTTCTTTGCGATCTTCCCGATCCTGCTGGTGTACAGCGTGGCACTGACCAACACATTGGGCAGTTTCATGGAGCACCAACTGCACATGACCCCACCGCCCCGTGCGATCTTGTCCCTGGTGCTGATCCTCGGCCTGATGGCCATCGTGCGTTGTGGCCAGGGTGTGATCGTCAAGGCCATGAGTGTGCTGGTGTACCCTTTCGTTGCTGCGCTGTTGCTGCTGGCTGTCAGCCTGATCCCCAACTGGAATGGCGCGTTCTTCGCCTCCGCCAGCGAAGGCATGCCGCTGCCGCTGTTCTTCAAGACGCTGTGGCTGGCGATCCCGGTGATGGTGTTCTCGTTCAACCACTCACCGATCATCTCCGCTTTCGCCGTGGACCAGAAGCGCGTCTACGGCGCCCAGGCCGAGCGCAAAAGCAGCGGCATCCTCGCCACCGCCCACGCCATGATGGTATTGACGGTGATGTTCTTCTGCTTCAGTTGCGTACTGGCGCTGTCACCTGCTGACCTGGCCGCCGCCAAGGCGCAGAACATCTCGATCCTGTCGTACCTGGCCAACCACTTCCAGACCCCAGTGATCGCCTACGCCGCGCCGCTGATCGCGCTGGTGGCGATTACCAAATCGTTCCTGGGCCACTACATCGGCGCCAGCGAAGGCTTCCAGGGCTTGATCGTCAAATCCCTGCGCGGGCGCAACCGCTCGATGTCGGCGAAATGGCTGGAACGCTCCACCGCGCTGTTCATGGTGCTGACCTGCTGGGCCGTGGCCACCTTCAACCCAAGCATTCTGGGCATGATCGAAACCATGGGCGGACCGATTATCGCGTGTCTGCTGTTCCTGATGCCGATGTACGCGATTCTCCTCGTGCCATCGCTGCGCCAGTATTCGGGACAGGTATCGAATGTGTTTGTGGTGGTCATCGGGCTGATTGCGCTGTCTGCGATCGTTTTTTCCGTGATGCCCTGAAATAGCTCACCGACCTCAAGCACAACGCAGATCAAATGTGGGAGGGGGCTTGCCCCCGATAGCGGTGTATCAGCCAATAAATACTCGGCTCAAAGACTGCTATCGGGGGCAAGCCCCCTCCCACATTGAGCTTCCAGCGCCTGTACGGCACGGCCCTTGCTGTAGAGCTATTGAGGAAAACGGAATTTGGCCGATGGTCAGGCAATGCGAACTAATCCTGACACCGGCCGTCAATGACTGCATGTTCTTATCAGGCGGTAACGCACCATGGACAATCCTTTTCAGATCATCACCGACACCTTCACCCCCCAATACCGCGTCAATCTGAGCATCCAACGGTTGGACGGCAGCATCATGCTCACCCTCTCGGACGAGACCGGCGTGGTGGCCAAGCGCATGATCAGCGCCGAACAGCGCAACGACCCGCAGCGCCTCAAGCGCCTGGTGCAAAGCATCCAGTTCGGCATCGCCATCGAACAGGGTCATAGCGCCGTGGAAATCCTGGAGCTGATGACGGACGGCGACAGCCACAAACTCCTGCAGCGACCGCCCGCCCGTACCCTGCCCTTCAGCGTGGGGCTTTAAAGCTCGCCCTTCTCGGTCTCAAGGCTCGCTTCGCCCTTGCGGCGCGGGCTCTCGACCTTCACCGAAGGGAACGCCGACGACGCATAGCGCACCACCAGGATCGCGAACGCCAACAACAGAATTCCGCCGCACAGGTAGATGATGCCTACATCCGGCGGGTTGTGGTGCGACACGTTGGAGATCAGCAAACGCGTGAGCGCGGTGATTGCCACATAGATCAGGAAGCGTACCGGCATGTGGTTGGTCTTGAAGTAAATCCCGACCATCGCGCCCAGTTCCAGGTAGATGAACAGCAGCAAGATGTCATCGATCTTGATGTGCCCATTTTCCAGCATCCCCAAAAACTCCATCACCGCTGCCCAGGCGGTCACCGCACCAATGGCAAACAACGCCAGGTAGTGAAACGACTCGACAAACAGATTGCCCAGGGACTCGGCCAGCCCATGGACTTGCTGGCGCAGCCTTTCGGCCCAGTTGATTTTCACGATGATGCTTCCTTAGGTCGGTTCGACCGGATAATGCGGGTTGGACGTGACGGTTGTTCTGTATGCAGAAACAAGGCCATAGACAGGATAGTGAGATGGTGGCGGGCTGACATTAGGCACTTAATCAATCCTTGCTCCCGCTGGGGTGCGCAGCGCCCCCATTTCCCAACTACATTAAAAACCTACTATCCAAACCCCAACGTTTGGCTTATCCTTTTCGCTGTATATAAATACAGTAGTCGCAAAAGACAACTATCGTGAAGGCATGTGAGGTGGTGAATGGCCGTCGAAGTGGTATACCGCAGCAGCCGAGATCTGGAGCGTTTGTTCATGGATAAAGCCGAAGCTGACCGTCATGACAAGATGCTTGAACTCGCTGAGTTGCTGGCAGAGGTGTTGCAAAAAGCCGTGCCGTCGTTGAGCGAGCAGCAGGTGGAAGAAGCCGGGATCTACATGGCGAAGAACCGCGATGTATTTGCCAAGGCGTTCAAGAGCCAACCGGACGCGCTGTCCGAGTTGTTGAACCCGGCGGCAGAGTAAAGCCCGAATTGAACAGGCCCTGAATCATGGATTCAGGGCCTTTTTAATGCCCGGCCTATTTGTACAGCAAGCGTTCGGCCAGCTCATCGGCGACCCGTGCGGGGGAGCGCTTTTCGGCTTGGGCGTGGGCGAAGATTTCGGTCAGGCGCGTGCCAATGTTCGATAGGTGCGCGGTGATGCCGGGCAGATCGGTGCCGGCGTGTTTGAGGGCGACGTAGATCAGGCCGCCGGAGTTGATCACGTAGTCCGGGGCATAGAGGATGCCGCGGCCTTCCAACTGGTCGGCGATGTCCAGGTTGGTCAATTGTGCGCTGGCGGCACCTGCCACGGCGGCGCAGCGCAGTTGGCCGACGCTGTTGCGGTTGAATACGGCGCCGACGCCGCAGGGCGCGAGGATGTCGCAGGGGGTGCTGAGCAAAGCATCGTTGGCAATCGGGTGGGCGCCCAGTTGCTCCATGGCCAGTTGCACCTTGCCGTGGTCGATGTCGCTGACCAGCAGTTCTGCACCCGCGGCGTGCAGTTGCTCGGCCAGGGCATAACCAACGTTGCCCAGGCCCTGCACCGCTACGCGCAGGCCCTCAAGGTTGTCGCTGCCCAGGCGCGCCATGGCGGTGGTGCGGATACCGGCGAACACGCCCATGGCGGCATGGGGCGCGGGGTCGCCAGCGGCGGTGGTGCTGGTGACAAAGCGGGTGTTCTGGGCGATGCAATCCATGTCGGCGACCGAGGTGCCGCTGTCGATCGAGGTAATGAAACGGCCGTCGAGTTTTTCGATACAGCGGCCAAACGCCTCGAATAGCGCGGCGCGGCTCTCCACGTGCACAGGGCGGATGATGACCGCCGTGCCGCCGCCCACCGCCAGCCCGGCCAATGCAGCCTTGTAGCTCATGCCTTGGGCCAGGCGCGCGGCATCGGCCACGGCACTGTCATCGTTGGGGTAAGCCAGGTAGCGACAGCCGCCCAAGGCAGGCCCCAGGCGACTGTTGTGGATGGCGATGATCGCTTTCAGCCCGGTCACCGGGTCGACGCTCAGGTGCAGCGATTCAAGGCGGGTGCTGTGCATGAGCGCAAACATCAATGAGCTCCCGAATCACTTTTGGTTGTGGGCAAAGTATAGGCTCGCGGCAGAAAACTGCTGGATTGCACTGGAATAAGCCGCGCTGTTTCGTAAGATCCAGGACATAAGCACGCAGGATATTTTTCAAGATACTGGACGAAAATTCCTGGCAAGGCTAAAACGGGGCATCCGCCGGAGAACGCGATGAATCCCCGCACAGCCTTTTTCGCCTGCCTGGACCGTTCACCCCCTGCGCTGTTTGAAGCCGCGCTGTGGATGGCTGCCGAGCACGATGCCAGCGTACAGCCGTTGCTGATCCTGCAAGAGCTGCGCGTACTGCAACAGCAGGTCAGCCTGGGCATGCCCCTGTTGCCGGCCGATGAACTCGGCCAGCCGCTGCTGCGGCGCCTGAATGACCTGGGGTTTGCCCAGGATGATCACACCCCGTTGCGCCCCGCCGCCGCGCTGCTGGACAAAGTGCTGCTGCGAAAACGCGGGCAACCCTTGGCCATGGGCCTGATCGCACTGGAAATGGCACGGCGCCTGGATATCCCCATGGTCGGGGTAAATTTCCCCGGCCACTTCCTGCTACGGGTACCCGGTGCCGACCACCTGCTGGACCCGTGCGGCGGTCGACGCCTGTACCCCAACGACTGTCGCGAACTGCTGCACCGCCAATACGGGCCAAAACTCAACTTGCACGCCGACCACCTGCACACCGCCGAGCCAAGGGCGATCCTGCAGCGGCTGTCGCGCAACCTGCGCCAACTGCACCTCGCCAACGACGATCCCCTGGCCGCCCTGGTGGACGCCGAGCGCGTACTGGAACTGGGCAATGCCAGCGCCGCCGACTACCTTGCCCGCGCCAGCCTGTACCAGCGACTGGATTGCCCGAGCGCCGAGCGCTTTGACCTGGAACACGCATTGATGCTCAGCGAAGACCCAATCCAGCGCCTGCGCCTGACCGAGCGACTGGGGCACCTGCCGCCCAATTCAGTGGTGCATTGACCTAGGGGGCGTTCTCAATTAGTTTCCCCGCCGCGTTGTCGCCTTAAAGCGG